>JBEAVZ010000173.1:0-7775 GCA_041160645.1 Acidobacteriota bacterium | reverse complement strand
CGTGGCCCGGCTCACGGATGATGATGTTCACATTCGGATCATCATCGCGCTTCTTCCCATTCATGAAATCGAGCGTCTTCTCGTTGCGATCCCAGATCGAGATCGCCCCCTGACGCTTCCGCTCCTCATCGATGATGTCGATCAGGAGTCGATCGATCGCCACCGGATCGGTGCCGAACATGATCGTCCGCGGGAAGAAGACATACTTGAGTGTCGACGCAAAGGGGCCGGCGTGCCAGACCCCGCGCAGACCATCCATGATCTGCAGGACCGTCCGCGACCGGATCGGTTCAACCGCCGCGAGCGTCCCCACAAAGGAGAGGGTGTGGGAGGTGCCGCGATAGTGGGTGCGCGCCACATTTGAGAATCCACCGTAGGCGATATTCTTCAAGCATCCGGTCACCCCGGTCGCCCCGTGATCCTTCATGTTCGGAATGTTGATGATCTTGGTCAGCTTGCGCGAGACGAGGGTGATCATGTTCGATCGCGTATCGTCTTCGCCGAAGAAATCGGCTTCGACGTAGACGCTCGGATCATAGTTGGCGTTGCTGTAGCGCTGATTCGCCCGCTCCGCCGAGAAGATGTTCACTCCGGCCGCGGCGGGTGGGAGATACTGGGCGTAGTTGATCTCATCCATCTGATCTTCAAAACGCTCAAAGATGTAGATCTGCTCTGGTCGTATTCCGATCGCCATGAGGTTCCGCACGCATTCGACGACGATCTCCGGGGTCGAGACGACCCAGGGCCGGCCACCGGCATTGACCTTGATCCCGACGACATCATCCCGGTTGAAGAACTGCTTCCAGGCGTCGACCGTCCGGTTGGCGCCGGTCAGCGAGCGCATGCCACGCTCCATCATCTCCCGCACCACCTCGCCATCGACCTTCAGGCCGTCCGGGCTGAGTGAACGGGCCGACTTGACCGAGATGACGGTTCCCGGATACGGGCCCGGCATTCCCGGAACCACCGCCGGACGATGGCTGGTGACTGTCCGGTAGCGTGGAATCTCCGCCGCTTCGGCGCCGCTGGCCAGCGCCGGGGCCAGCGGCGTGCTTGAGAGCAGCTTAACAAATGTTCGACGTTCCATTATTTACCTCCGCACGAGACCGATTGGTCTGCAAGATCGATCAGATATAGGCGATGACGTCGATCTCGACCAGCGAGTCGCCGGGCACCCAGGCCGCGGCAATCGTCGTCCGCACCGGTGGTTCCTCGCCAAAACGTCCCCGGAAGACCTCGTTCATGGCCTGATAGTCTTTTCCATCCGCGAGGTAGACGTTGGCCTTGAGCACCTTGTCCATCGATGATCCGGCATTGACCAGCTCTTTCTCGATCTCGTCGAGGACGTGCTTGGTGTGGGCCTTGATGTCGCCCTCGAAATGGGCTCCCTTGCCGGCAATGAAGAGAAGGTTGCCGTAAGAGACGGCGCCCGAGAAGAGTGGCGGCAGCTCGCCTGGTTTGCGCTCAGGTTTCTTTCCGCCCCGGTAATGAACCTTCTTGCCGCTTAGCTTCTTCTCCTGTGCGAGCCCGGTGGTCTCCGTCGCCAGTGGAGCGGCCACCGCCGTCGCCGCCGCTGCTTTGAGCATCTTTCTCCGCCCGTTGTTCATCAGGTACCGTCCTTTCAGTTTGACTGTCAAACTCTGCCAGCTGTCCCATGAAAATTGGAGAGGCGGTCGCCCAGCCCTCCCCGTCACTGATTGAAATTGGAATGGTGAGATTATATGCCATTCCCGCCGCAACCTGATAACCAATCCACCGCTTTTTCAAATCGAGACGGCGCGAATCTGGTCGATTTTTAACTACTTGACGACCAGCTTGTTGGAACGGTATGTTCTAAAATTGACTTTGCCGGCAGACCCCCGCAATTCCCGGCACGTTCCGGCAAATCCTGGATCGGTCTGCTGGTTCATCGCAGGTGGGCAATCGGTCAGGGCTCGGGTATGACCCGCCATGCGTTCCTTTATTCCTCGTGTCATTATGCCTACTTTTGATCCAAAGTTTGATGAACAGATCGGAACCAAAGAGAGGTCGGCGCTCCGAAAGCCACCACTCTTCAGGGTTCTGCTTCATAATGACAACTACACGACGATGGAGTTTGTCGTCTTTATCCTGACCGAGATCTTTCACCACTCCGAACTGGATGCGATTCGGATAATGTTGCAGGTACATCAGGAGGGGGTTGGAATTGCCGGTGTCTTCACCTACGAGATTGCCGAGACTAAGGTCGCCCGGGTGATGGCGCTGGCGCGAGAGTATGAATATCCGTTGTTATGTACAATGGAGGAGGAGTAGCCGCGCCCCCTGGGCAGTGAACAGAGAGCAATATGATTACGAAAGAACTACAGGAGACCCTCAATCTTGCCGCAACCGAGGCCTTTGTCCGGCGTCACGAGCTGTTGACGCTCGAGCATCTGCTCTTCGCCTTGCTGCAGGATGCCACTGGAAGTGACGTCATCGTCAAGTGTGGCGGGGAGATCGAGCCGTTGCGGCGCGATCTCGAACAGTTTTTCAAGGAGCGGATGGTGCCGGTGGGTGGCACGGAAGACCATTATCCCGACCAGACCGAGGCTTTTGGCCGGGTGGTTGAACGGGCGATCATGCAGGCGCGGGCATCGGCGCAGGACAATGTCGATGCGGGCAATATTCTCGCCTCGCTCTTTGAGGAGCAGCATTCGCATGCCCGCTATCTGCTCGAGAAGCAGGGTATCACCCGGCTCGACGTGCTCAACTACATCTCGCATGGCGTCTCCAAGATCGAGAGCGACCTCGACTCGATGATGATCGATGGATCAGAGGGCGATGATGAGGAGGAGAGTGAGAACCGCCGGGTTCGGGATCCCCTCCGTTCATTTACCACCGATCTGGTTGCGCGGGCAGCGGCCGGAAAGGTCGATCCATTGATTGGCCGGCAGGTCGAGCTGGAGCGGACGATCCAGGTGCTCTGTCGGCGGCGCAAGAACAATCCGCTGCTGATTGGTGATCCGGGAGTCGGGAAGACGGCGATTGCCGAGGGGCTGGCCTGGAAGATCCAGCGTGGCGAAGTGCCGGAGGTTCTGCACGATGCGGAGGTCTACGCGCTCGATCTGGGGGCGCTCCTTGCCGGCACGCGCTATCGGGGCGAGTTCGAGCAGCGGCTGAAGGCGGTCATTGCCGCCCTGCAGCGCAAGAAGAGCGTCATTCTCTTCATCGACGAGATTCACACGGTCGTTGGAGCGGGTTCGGTCAGTGGCGGGACCATGGATGCGTCGAATCTTCTCAAGCCGGTGCTGGCGGCCGGAGAGCTGCGCTGTATCGGTTCGACGACGCACACCGAGTACAAGGCCTCCTTTGAGCGCGACCGGGCGCTGGCGCGGCGCTTTCAGACAATCGAGATCACCCAGCCGAGCATCGAGGATACTTACCAGATCCTGCAGGGATTGAAGAGCTATTACGAGGATCATCACCAGGTGCGCTACAGCGATGAAGCGCTGCGTGCGGCGGCTGAGCTCTCGGCCAAGCATATCAACGACCGTTTTCTCCCCGACAAGGCGATCGACGTGATCGACGAGGTGGGAGCGGCCACGAAGCTGCTTCCGGCCGCGGAGCGTCCGGAGGTGATCACCGAGTTTGAGGTTGAGGCGGTCGTCGCCCGGATGGCCCGCATCCCGACGCGTTCCGTCTCAAAGTCGGACAAGGAGCGGCTGCTCAGCCTGGAAGGCGATCTGCGGTCGGTCATCTACGGCCAGGATCACGCGGTGAAGCAGGTGGTCGACGCGATCAAGCTCTCCCGGGCCGGCCTCGGCCAGCCGGAGAAGCCGATCGGTTCGTTCCTCTTCTCCGGGCCAACCGGCGTTGGAAAGACAGAGCTGGCCCGCCAGCTGGCGCGCAGCCTCGGGATCGAGTTTCTCCGCTTCGATATGAGCGAGTACATGGAGAAGCACACCGTCTCGCGGCTGATTGGCGCGCCTCCGGGTTATGTTGGTTTCGATCAGGGCGGACTGTTGACCGATGCGATCCGCAAGACGCCCTATGCGGTGCTGGTTCTCGATGAGATCGAGAAGGCGCATCCGGATATCTTCAACATCCTGCTTCAGGTCATGGATCATGCGACCCTGACCGACAACAATGGCAACAAGGCCGATTTCCGCAACGTCATTCTGATCATGACGACCAATGCCGGCGCGCGCGATCTGACCGGTGCGCGGCTCGGCTTCAATGTGGCCGAGAGCGGCGGGTTGGGTGGAACAGGCAGCAAGGCGCGTGGCGCGATCGAGCGGACCTTCAGTCCCGAGTTTCGCAACCGTCTCGATGGCTGGATCGCCTTTGAGCAGCTCACCTTGGAGATCATCGGGAAGGTGGTCGACAAGTTCATTGGCGAGCTGGCGAGCCAGTTGAAGGAGAAGGGGGTAACGATCGAGTTGACTGAAGCCGCCCGGGCCTGGCTGGCGCGGAAGGGCTATGACCAGCAGTTCGGAGCGCGGCCGATGGCCCGGCTCATCCAGTCACGGATCCGTGAACCGCTTGCCGGTGAGATCCTCTTTGGCCGACTCGAGCACGGTGGACAGGTCGTGGTCGACGCACAGAACAATGAGCTGGCGCTCACTTTTCACAGTGGCGCAGCCGACTAGCATCAACAAACAAAAATCGGAGAGACGATGAAGAAGACCCGTATCGCGTTACCAAATCCTGTGCTGGGCTGGCGAATCGGAGCCAGTCTGCTGACAGTTCTTCTCTTGGTGGGGAGCATCGATTGGCGCATCGGGCAAGCCTGGCAGGGAGGGGCGCCAGCCGGGGCGAGCGATCCGCTGAAGGGGCTGCAGTACCGTCATATTGGTCCGTTTCGCGGGGGGCGCTCGGTAGCCGTGGCCGGGGCGCCTTCACAGCCGCTTGTCTACTATTTTGGCGCGACTGGTGGCGGCGTCTGGAAGACGACCGATGGCGGGGTCAACTGGGAATCGGTCTCTGATGGGCAGCCTTTTGGCACCGGCTCGGTTGGTGCGGTGGAGGTCAGCCAGTCCGATCCCAATGTCGTCTATGTCGGGATGGGGGAGACCTCGATTCGTGGCAACGTCTCGCACGGAGACGGCGTCTACAAGTCGGTCGACGCCGGAAAGACCTGGAAGCGGATTGGGTTGGAAGACTCACGCCACATTGGGCGGGTGCGGGTCCACCCGCGCAATCCGGATATCGTCTATGTGGCGGCGCTGGGCCACATCTTCGGGCCCAACGAGCAGCGTGGGGTCTACCGGACGAAGGATGGCGGAAAGACCTGGGAGCGGGTGCTCTTCAAGAGCAATAAGGCCGGGGCGATCGACCTGGTGATTGATCCGACCAATCCCAATAACCTTTATGCGGCGATCTGGGAGGCGAAGCGGACTCCGTACAGCCTGGAGAGTGGCGGACCCGACAGCGGACTCTGGCGGTCAACCGATGGTGGCGACACCTGGACCGACATCTCACGCCACCCTGGTCTGCCAAAAGGGTTGCTCGGACGAATTGGAGTGACCGTCTCGGGCGCGAATGGTGACCGGCTCTGGGCGATTGTCGAGGCCGATGAGGGGGGAGTCTTCCGCTCGGACAATGGCGGTGAGAGCTGGACGCGGGTCAACGAGGGGCGCAACCTGCGCCAGCGGGCCTGGTACTACAGCCACATCTATGCCGATCCGAAGAGCGCCGATACCGTCTATGTTCTCAATGTCGGTTTCTATAAATCGGTCGATGGTGGACGGACCTACGCGACCATCGGAGTGCCACACAGTGACAACCACGATCTCTGGATCGATCCGAACAATCCGCTGCGCATGATCAACGCCAATGATGGCGGCGCGAATGTGACGACCGATGGCGGCCGTAACTGGAGCGAACAGGATCAGCCGACGGCCCAGTTCTACCGGGTAGCGCTCGACAACGATTTCCCCTACCACGTCTATGGCGCCCAGCAGGACAACTCGACGGTCAGGATTGCCAGCCGGACGACCGGATTTGGCATCACCATCCGTGACTGGGAGGAGACGGCCGGCAGTGAGTCGGGCTGGGTCCAGCCGCATCCGAAGGATTCGAATATCGTCTTTGGCGGAAACTATGGTGGCTATCTGACGCGGCTCGACCACCGGACCGGGCAGGAACGGGACATCAACGTCTGGCCGGACAATCCGATGGGCTGGGGAGCCGAGGGGATGAAGTACCGCTTCCAGTGGAACTTCCCGATCCTCTTCTCGCCGCATGATCCTAACATTCTCTACACCGCCGGCAATCGCCTCTTCAAGACGACCAACGAAGGGCAGACGTGGGTTCCGATCAGCCCCGATCTGACCCGCAATGACAAGACGAAGCTCGGGCCGTCCGGTGGACCGATCACCAAGGACAACACGAGCGTCGAGTACTACTGCACCATCTTCACCATTGCCGAATCGCCAGTGCAGAAGGGGGTAATCTGGGCGGGTTCAGATGACGGGCTGGTCCACGTGACCCGTGATGCCGGCGCTAACTGGCAGAAGGTCTCCGACAACATGAAGGGGCTGCCGGAGTGGATTCAGATCAACTCGATCGAGGCTTCACCCTTCGAGGCGGGGACAGCCTACGTGGCGGCGACTATGTACAAGTCGGACGATAACCGTCCCTACCTCTACAAGACGAACGACTTCGGCAAGTCATGGAAGAAGATCGTTAATGGCATTCCGGAGACGGCCTTTACGCGGGTCATTCGCGAGGATCCGCACCGGCGGGGGCTGCTCTATGCGGGGACCGAGACCGGGATGTATGTCTCCTTCAATGATGGGGAGAACTGGCAGTCGCTCCAGCTCAACCTACCGGTGGTGCCGATCACCGACCTCGCGGTTCACAAGCGGGACAAGGATCTGGTGGTGGCGACACAGGGGCGCAGCTTCTGGATTCTCGATGATCTGACAGTGCTCCACCAGTGGCAGAGTTCGCTTGCCCAGTCGCCGCAGCACCTCTTCAAGCCGGAGGAGGCGATCCGCATGCCGGGGGGAGGCTTTCGTTCCCGGGGGGCGGTGACGGTTGGCCAGAACCATCCCGCCGGAGCGGCGATCTGGTACCACCTCAAAGAGAAGCCGAAGGGGGAGTTGACCCTCGAGATTCTCGATGGCGCCGGCAAGTCGATCCGCAAGTTCTCGAGCCGGGCGGCGACGGGGGAAGGCGCCGCTCCGGGCGGAGCTGAAGAGGGGGGCGGGCGAGCCGGTGGTGGTGCGCCGCGCCTCTCCGCTGAGAAGGGGCTCAACCGGTTCGACTGGGATCTGCGCTATCCGGATGCGACCCGCTTTCCCGGCCTGATCCTCTGGGCGGGGATGCTCAGCGGGCCGAAGGCCGTTCCCGGCGCTTACCAGGTCAGACTGACCCTCGATGGCCAGAGTGTGACCGAAAACCTCGTCGTCCGCCCGGATCCGCGCATCCCGACGACCCAGGAAGAGTTCCGGAAGCAGTTTGACCTGCTGCTCAAGATTCGCGATAAGCTGACCGAGACCCACAACTCGATCGTTGCGATTCGGGATGCCCGCAAGCAGATCAACGATTATGCTGCCCGCGTCAAGTCGCAGCCCGAGGCCAAGCCGATCGTCGATGCGGCGAAGTCGCTCAGTGACAAGCTGACGGTTATCGAGGAGGCGCTCTACCAGACGAAAAATCAGAGCAGTCAGGATCCACTCAACTACCCGATTCGCCTCAACAACAAGCTGGCGGCTCTCGCTGGCTCGATCGCCGGGCCCGATGCCCAGCCGACCGACCAGCATTTTGCAGTCTATGAAGAGTTGGTGACCCGGATCGATGCCGAACTGGCC
>JBEAVZ010000060.1:0-9031 GCA_041160645.1 Acidobacteriota bacterium | reverse complement strand
GGCGGGGACGGCGTTAGGCGCCGGGGTCGCGTTGGCCGAGGATCCTTTCGAGGCGGCGACGGGCTACCACCGGATTGCAATCGATGTCATGACCGCGCTGCGGCAGAGTGTACCGACGCAGATTGTCCTCAACGTCGCCAACCGGGGAGCGATCGACGATCTGGCGGCGGATGATGTAGTCGAGCTGCCGTGCCTGATCGACCGGCACGGACCGCGGCCGGTCGAGAGCGGTCCCCTGCCGGAGACGGTGCGCGGACTCGTGCTCGCGGTCAAGGAGTATGAGCGATTGACGATTCGGGCAGCGATCGAAGGCTCGCGTGATCTCGCCAAACTGGCGCTGATGGTCTATCCGCTGGTCGGTCAGTGGGAGCGTGCCAACCGGATGATCGAAGCGCTGATCAACGAAGACGAGGAGCATCTGGGCTATCTGCGATAGTCGCTTCCGCTCCATTATCACGGCTACTCGGGGTTTTATTGGTTACACATATGAAAAGAGCTCTCTACCTTCTGTTACTTGCAGTGATCGTCTTCCGGATGGATAGCCGTGGACAGGACCAGCCGGTTCGTGCTGGAGCGGAGATGAAGGCGGGCTTGGCCACAGTCGTCATCACCCCCTCCAAACCGGTCTGGATGGCTGGTTATGCCGCCCGGACGAAACCGGCAGAGGGAAAGCTGCACGACCTCTACGCAAAAGCCATCGCGATCGAGGATGCCGAGGGCAACCGGGTCGTGCTGGTGACGAGCGACCTGCTCGGATTCACCCAGGATCTGGCAATGTCGATCACCGAGCGAGCCGCGCGCGACTTCAAGCTGCGCCGTGACCAGATCATTCTGAACGCCTCGCATACCCATTCCGGCCCGGTGGTACGTCAGTCGCTGATCGGGGCCTACGATCTGCCGGCCGATCAGGTCAAGCTGATCAACGAGTACTCGGCGGAGCTGGAGAACAAGGTGGTCGATCTGATCGGGCGCTCGCTGAAAGACCTCGCGCCGGCGCGGGTCTCGTATGGCGTTGGGCTGGCCGGATTTGCCATGAACCGGCGTCAGGTGACCCCGAAAGGGATCGTCGGCGGAGTCAACCCCGAGGGGGTGGTCGACCGTGACGTCCCCGTGTTGAGGGTCGAGACTCCGGCAGGCAAGCTGCGCGGAATCGTCTTCGGCTATGCCTGTCACAATACGACCCTGACCGGTGAGTTTCTGCAATACAGCGGGGACTATGCCGGCTTTGCCGCGCTGGCGGTCGAGAAGGAGCATCCGGGGGCGACCGCGCTCTTCGTCGCCGGATGTGGAGCGGACGTCAATCCGGCTCCGCGCAGCCGGCTCGATCTGGCCGAGGACCATGGACAGGAGCTGGCCCAGGCCGTCGAGAGCGTGCTGCAGGGGGCGAGAACGCCGGTCTCCGGGACAATCCGCACCGCCTATGATCTGGCCGGACTACCCTTCGCGACGCCTCCCAGCCGGGCCGATTTCGAGTCCCGACTGAAGGATCAGAATGTCTTTGTCCGCCGCCACGCCCAGCGCATGCTCGACCGGCTCGAACGCGATGGCCGACTCGAAACCGAGTATCCCTGCCCCGTCCAGATCCTGCGGATCGGTAAGGACTTTACCCTGGTCGCGATCGGTGGCGAGGTGGTGACCGACTACTCACTGCGGCTGAAGAAGGAGATCGAGGGGCGGGTCTGGGTTGCCGGATACTCAAACGATGTTTTTGCCTATGTCCCCTCGGCGCGGATGTACGAGGAGGGCGGCTACGAGGTCAATGAATCGATGATCTACTATGATCATCCGGTCGCCTTCGCACCGGAGACTGAAGGGATCATCATTCGCCGCATTCACGCCCTGCTCAAAAAGACCGGAGGCAAAGCACGCCAATGACGAGACTGATCCGGACGACGATTCTGATGGTCAACGTTCTGCTCGCGGCGGTCATGATCGCGGGCCAGGTCGAAGGACAAGTGCTCGCGGAGCGCACATTCGAAGCGCCGTCGACGGCTGAGGTGGTGCTCGATCTGACCGCCAGCTCACCGGGGGCGGCCTGGATCGCCCCCGGGCGTGAAGCCGCGGCGTTACGCATTCTCCTCGATGGGGCTCCCAACCAGGATCTGCTGCTCTACGGAGGGGCCGAACCATTCACCTACCATCTCTCGCTTGGACAGGTCGCGGCGGGGCGACATACGCTGCGGATCGATTTCAATCCGGCTCAATCAGCGACCAGTCTGACGATGGCCAAGGTCGGGAAGGTTGAGCTGCGGCTCGTCGACCGGTCACAACCGGACTTCACGGCCCTCTCCCACGCGCCGGTTCTCTATGCGCGACCGGACACGATCGGCAAATTCAGCGATCTGCCCCTGCTCATGTACTACGAAACTGAGCGGCAGGGCGAACTGACCATCTATCGTTACACGGTGATCTTCAGCAACGAAGACGGCGGAACCCAGACGAGCGGATTGATGGCTCGCTGGGGTCGAACGACCGACATCGAATGGGTGAGCGAAGTGCATCTCGATCCCCAGGGGCGCGTCGTCAGGGAGATCTACCAGGGGGTCAACCACGAGACAAAGGACTTCCAGGGGCGGCGACAGGGCGCGCACCCTGAACTGCTGATCGCCTCGGTCAACAACAACTTCTCCGACCAGGGGACGAGCGGTCTCCGCTTTGCCCTCTCCCCGCTCCCCGCCGACCTGACCAAAGCCTCGCGGGAAGAGGTCATGGATCGACACCGCTGGATCTACCGGGTCATGGCCGAGGAGATGATCCGCGAAAAGAAGATCACCGCGCAGCGGACCCTCGGAGAATCGATCATCGATCTCCGCCATTACCTCTATCTCGACGTCAAGTCGACCCAGCGCAACGGCGGGGTGATCAGCTTCGCGGTCAAACTGCGGAATGGCTCCCGCTGGTACACCTCGAATCTGGGCATCAACTCCTACAAGGTCGAGCGGAGTGGCTATTTCCGGACGACCATTCCCCTCCCGGTCGGCACCAGGCCGGCCGATATCGAGCGGCTGGCCGCCCGCTGTGACGTTGGGTCAAATCCAAGAACAAGGGATGAGGTGCTCCGGGCGACGACGGCCGCCTGTGAGCTGGAGGCGATCAACAAGGTCTTCTTTCTGGATGGCAACTTCCTGCCATCATCGACGGTCCCGGTAACATTTGTCCGCCGCTCGCTGGCCTTTGGCGAGGTTGAAGAGATCGGGCTGGGCCAGCAGTAGGGCGGAGAGGACCCCGGGAATGCGCTACGCGATAATGCGTCGAGTCAGTCCGGCTATGGGCGAATGTGAGCTGACCTTTCTGGGTCGGACGGCGATCGACTACGAACGGGCCGATCAACAGCACCAGCAGATCGGACGCTGGCTCGAAGCCGGCGGAGTGACCGTGATCACTCTCCCCGCGGACCCGCAGCTCCCCGACTCGACCTTTACCGAGGACACGGCGATCGTTCTCGACGAGCTGGCGATCATTACCAACCCCGGCGCAGCGAGCCGGCAGGCGGAGACGCGCTCGATCGCCGAGGTGCTCGCCCATTTTCGACCGCTCCACTGGATCAAAGATCCCGGAACTATCGACGGAGGGGATGTCCTGCGAATTGGTCGCCAAATCTACGTTGGTCAGGGGACTCGCACCAACGTCGAGGGCCTCCGCCAACTGACGACCATCGCCGAACCTTGCGGTTATTCGGTCATTCCGGTCCCCCTCGAGCGGGTTCTCCACCTCAAGACCTGCGCGACCTGGCTTGGCGACCAGACCTGTCTCGTCAATCCCCACTGGCTGGCTGCCCCTATTCCCGGTCAATACCGCTTTCTCGAGGTCCCGGCCGCTGAACCCTGGGCCGCCAACACCCTCACCCTCAATGGGACGATCCACCTCCCGGCCGGCTTTCCACAGACCACGCAACTCCTCACCGCCCACGGCTATCGTGTCGCAACTTTGAACATGGATGAGCTGCAGAAGGCCGAGGCTGGTCTGACCTGCCTGAGCATCATCTTCGAAGCCTGAGCATGCTGCCCCCTCCCCAATCCTCCCCATTCCCGCCAGTCACTTAAAAAATTTTAATACAACATATCAATCAAAGGGCCATTTCACTTGTCAATCCGGGCCGGCCATCGTATAGAAAAAACAATGACCTCCATTATGCGGCTTAAAAACTTTTTGCGGAGCTACCCCTTCTCCAGAGACATTTGTTATCAGGGAGAGTTAAATGAACCCGAAGAGCGACCGTAAGAATAAACCAGATTCAGCCAAGAACAGATTGATTAAACTTCCGGATCTTTTGTGGCAGACTCTCGACAATGACGCCCATCGCTGTCGACGGAGTACAACCAAACAGATCGAGGCTATCCTGATCAGCTATTATGAGCTCGACGAGGTGGGACTCGACGTCGAGCAGGTGGCATCGATAAGAAAGGTTATCTCACCAAAAGCGAAGTAGGATCGACCGCGCATGGTCGGGGCCGATCAGCGACACCATTGCGGAAACCGCCGGCGAAGATAAAAGCCGACGATCAAGGCAGAGGATAATGGAGAATTACGAGATAAGGCAGGGGGAGATCCTGATCACGACCGATCAGACGCAGCTCGATATCGACGTCATCCACCACTTCCTCTCGACAAAGGCCTACTGGAGTCTGGGGATACCGCGTGAAATTCTCACGCGATCGATCGCCAACTCGCTGAGCTTTGGGCTCTTCGTGAGCGGGGTGCAGGTCGGTTTCGCGCGGGTGGTCTCAGACTACGCGACTGTCGCCTATCTCGGCGATGTCTTCATTGTCGAGGAGTATCGTCGGCAGGGGCTGGCGCAGCCCCTCATGGATGCGGTGATGGGCCATCCAGCGCTGCAGAATCTGCGCCGCTGGATCCTGCTCACTTCAACGGCCGGATGGCTCTACGAGCAGTATGGTTTTGTGAAACTGCCGCAACCAGAGATCTACATGGAGCGCTTCGATCCGCAAATCTACGACCGGCTGGGCTAACCTGACCACCCGGCCAGATGACATGGCCAGATGACATGGCCAGATCACCTCGAATGACCGGGGCCACTTGACCAGACGTCAGAGCGGGATAATATTGAAACCATGAGGGATATACGCGTCGCATCAGTGCAGTTTCAGCATGCTCCGGGAGAGAAGAGTCTCAATCTGGCCCGCATCACCGGCTTTGTCGAACGGGCGGCCGAAGCTGGCGTCGAGATGATCGCCTTTCCGGAGATGTGTATCACCGGTTACTGGCACGTCCGGCGGCTGACACGCGAAGAGATCGAGGCGCTCGCCGAGCCATTTCCGGGTGGCTCCTCGACGGAGCAGCTGCGGATGCTGGCGGCGCGCTATGGGATGACGATTGGGGCGGGATTGATCGAACGGGGCGAGGACGGGCAGCTCTATAATGGCTATGTCGTCGCCATGCCGGATGGGCGAGCCGTCTGCCACCGCAAGATTCATGAGTTTATCAGTCCGCACATCGCGGTTGGTGATCGCTTCACCGTCTTCGATGATCCGCACGGATGCCGGGTGGGGGTGTTGACCTGCTACGATAACAACATTGCCGAGAATGCGCGGATTAATGCCCTGATGGGCGCCGAGATTCTACTTGCTCCGCACCAGACCGGCGGGATAAAGTCAAAGAGTCCGCGGGCCATGGGGTCCATCGACCTCGAGTTGTGGCATCGCCGCACCGAGAACCCGGACGCAATCGAGGCCGAGCTGCGGGGGCCAAAGGGGCGGGGATGGTTGATGCGTTGGCTACCGGCACGTGCCCACGATAACGGTCTCTTTCTGATCTTCAGTAATGGGATCGGCATCGATGATGATGAGGTGCGCACTGGAAATGCGATGATTCTCGATCCTTACGGTGAAATTCTGGCCGAGACAGGTCGAGCAGCGGACGATATGGTGGTTGCCGATCTGGACGCCAGCCAGCAGCCACTCTCATCCGGTCGGCGCTGGTTGCGGGCCCGCAGACCCGAACTTTATGGTCCAATCTGCGTTCCGACCGGGCAGGAGACCGAGACCTGGAGGGTCAGGTTCGGTGTTGAACAAGGATAGAGAGCCTTGCCGTAAGGGTAGATCAAAGATGATCCAAGGAGTGCAGGATGGCCGTTCAGGAACAACTTGACCGACTGCGCATGGCAATCAGGGAAGGATCGATCGAAAGCTGGAATAGCTGGCGCAACAGCCATAGCGGACCGATCGACCTCTCGATGGTCGACCTTTCCGGCACCGATCTCAGTGGTGTCAATCTGAGCCAGGCCAACCTCTGTCAGGCCAATCTGGCCGGGGCCAACCTGGTTGGATGCAATATGCAGGGGACGGCACTCTGGCAGGCAGTACTGATCGACGCTGACCTGCTCGGATCGAATCTCAGCGAAGCCGATCTGCTCGGCGCCAATTTGAGCAGTGCCGATCTGAGCCACTCCCGTCTCTGTCGCACCAGTCTCTGGGGAGCCAATCTGAGCGAGGCCAATTTATCCCACACCGACCTCAGTGCCGCCAATCTGACCAAGGCCAATCTTGTCCACGCCAATCTGCAGAATGCCCGCCTGATCGGATGCCGTGTCTATGGTGTCTCGATCTGGGATACCAAGCTCGATGGCGCCGTTCAGGAACGGCTGATCATCTCCCCTGAAGAGCAGATCTTCGAGGAACGCGAGACCCTGATCACCGTCGACAATATCGAGACCGCCCAGTTCATCTACCTCGCCCTCCACAATCCAAAGGTCCGCGAGATTATCGACTCTCTCACGCCGAATGATAACCTGCTCAACCTGCTCTCCGAGATGGTTGATTGAGTTTTGCCACAAAGTCCGGACAGAAATGCGGATGTATTGCTGATCGTCAGAGCTGATTTGAGAGAAGGCTGATTTGAGACAAAAAAAGAGGTGACCAACAAATGCTGACCACCTCGTCGCAAACTTTACACACTCACTACACGCCCTGCCCTCCCCAAGGTTCCCGAAATTTTCAACCTTTGTGCCAACCGACTCCAGGCGGATGAGTATCGTTGTCTGAACATCCAGAATCTCCTTCGAGAAAAAATTGCAGATCTTTTTTGGGCGAGGTGACAAATTGAGCCCGGCCATTTCGTCTATAGAGGTGGAAGTCGAGACTTCCACAAATTGCCCGGCAGAATTGAGTCAGAAGATCAGGCCAGAGGTGAGAGAATAAAAAGACTCCAGTAGAGGAGCCAAAGACCGATTGGACACACAAAATTTCAGGGAGAGATCAGGAAGCGGGCAAAAAAAGAGAGGTGACCAACTTAAGCTGACCACCTCATCACAAACTACACACACATATGCCAACACGACCAACACTGGAGATTGTTCCCGATTATTTAATGAAATCCGGAGAGGGTGATTGGCAGAGTCGGATGAGACCGTTGAAGAACGGCAAAATACAAGGTAGACAGACAAAAAAAGAGGTGACCAACAAATGCTGACCACCTCGTCGCAAACTTTACACACCCACTACACGCAGCAGTTGAGGAAAAGTTCCAGATAGATTCCGTCCGGCGAGCAAATTGTTGGAGAGTGATCACCGGATCGGACGATTCTGTCCACAACTTCGCGAAAAAGCGGAGGAGAATGAAGAGTAAGAGCCTCGCTTGGCGAGGGTGCAGAGATCAGCAGACAAGGCGCCGATATTTAAAGGCGCATCAAACAGATGAAGCGGTGAAGAGTGGCGAGGTGGATATTCTACCATCGACCTTCGACCGGAGTTTATGATGAGTTGAGGTGTTTGAGGGAAATGGATCGATGTCCGTCCCTCCAATAATGTTGAGTTGATGCCGGGCTGCAGGATCCTTGGAACTCACTGGGAAGGATCGGCAGCCACAATGATGGCGGGATGATGCCGCCATCGCAAGCAGGGGTGGTTCCCGGACCGCCCCTGCTCGTTTTTTGGAGGGCGTCGGACTTTTGTGTGGGCAAGCAGAACCAGGGTTCCAACCTGGGCTGGTATGCACTGCCACTTCGGGGCAAAAGGAACGGTTAATTGATTCTACTACCACTTCCGGGGATGGTGAACGGGCAGAAATAACGGATCGGTTCTGCGCCCCGTTGGGGCAACAGGAATGCATTCGTGGATGATAATGGTCCTTCCCGGCGGTGTCCAAATTTACTCACTTCTTATGATCGTGAACACTCAAAATAGCGTTTCGATCATTTCGACTATTTCTTTTGCTACGAATATTCGATAAGATTTGCCTGGAGGTGCAAAAGATATGGCGACACTACTCAGTGATTTTCCGGAAACCATTACCCCAACGCCGGATGAGGCAATTCTTGCCCAGGAGAGCAGTCGACGGCTTGCCCGTTTCGTCGCGACCAGGCGTAAGAGGCCACTTCAACTTCGGATCCAGTCCGTGGATGCACCGGAAGAGAGTGTCTCCATTCCGGAATCAGCTTTCCGTCTTCTGAACGATATTCTCACACAGATGGCGAAGGGGAATGCCGTCACGCTGATCCCGGTTCAGGCCGAACTGACCACTCAACAGGCTGCCAATATTTTGAACGTTTCACGTCCCTTCCTGGTCGAGCAGTTGGAGAAAGGCCTCATTCCATACCGCAAGGTTGGAACCCATCGCCGCATACTTTTCAAGGATTTGATGGACTACAAAGAGACCATGGATCGCAACCGGTTGAAGACGCTGGACGAATTGGCAGCCCAGGCACAGGAACTCAACTTGGGATATTGAAGTGAGCAATTTCACCGTTTTATATGACGCGTGCATTCTCTATCCGGCTCCGCTTCGCGACCTGTTGATGCATATCGCGGTCACGGATCTTTACCGCGCCAAATGGACCGATGCCATCAATGACGAGTGGACGCAGAATGTTCTCAAAGACTGAGTAAATTTGGACACTGCCTGGTCAGGCCAATTTGCTACGACAATTTCATCACGCAAAGTGGGGCGGTTCGCGAACCGCCCCACGCATCCTCAACTCCGAAGCTGGATCAACCATTGATACTCAGTCGATCTCTGGCCCTGTTGCCTTGGCAAAATTGAGCAGGTGAGTCAGCGATCCGAAGTGGAGAAGGAT
>JBEAVZ010000372.1:0-11416 GCA_041160645.1 Acidobacteriota bacterium | reverse complement strand
CTCGACAAGGCCGGAATCGCCATCGACACGCCTCTCGGCAAGGTCCAGTACAACGTTCGCCGTGGTCAGCGCATTCCGATCCACGGCGGAGATGGCGCGTATGATGGGATCGCCAACTTCGTCAACTATGGTCCAAACCGGACCACCCTCGAACCGTCCCCGCTGCCGGAGAAGATTACCGGCAGCCGCTTCCTGACCCGCGAGGGCTACCCGGTCAACTATGGAACGAGCTTCATCATGGCGCTGGAGTTCACCGACCGCGGCCCCCGCGCCCAGGCTTTCCTCACCTACTCGCAATCGGGTGATCCCGAGTCGCCCTTCTTCTATGACCAGACGATGCTCTTCTCAGCCAAGAGATGGCGTCCAATCCTCTTCGATGAAGCGGCCATCAAGGCCGACCGTAATCTGAAGGCGACCAGAATCTCCAGCCGGTAGAAGGCCGGGTGAAGATTCGAATCTTATTGAGTTTTTTGGATGACTCGAGGGCACGCCGACCAGGGCGTGCCCTCTCGTTATACGGCGGGAAGGACTTCGATCCGACAGATTTCCGAGACAAGCCCCCTGAAATCGACGCGGATGTCGTGGGAGCCGGGCGCCAGCCCCTCCGGAAAGCGGGCGGTCACCTTGTAGATGGCTCCGGAGGGGAGATAGGTGACCTCTGCCGGGCGCATGGTCAGATCATCAAGCAGAATGGTCACGTTGTCTGGCCCGGCCGACTCGTCGAGCCCGATCGTAAAAATTCGAAAACCCGCCCGCTCGCCACTCACCCGCAGGTCGAGCGAGCCGTCCGCATCGTTGGCGACGTGGGTAATCTCCGGAGCATCGGGCAGGGCTTCGTGCAGGACGACTGTCGCTGCCGCGGAAGCCGGGTGGTTGAGGTAACGAACCCGGGCGCGGACTTCGCCGGGTGAGACTCCCGGGGGAATGCCGACGTTGATCTGGGTCAGCGTCTCCACGTCCGGCCAGCCCTGGTGGCGCATCTCTGCGGCAAATTCATCCCCAAGCCAGCCCACGTAGCAAGGACGCAGATCATCGTCTCCCAGTTCGACGACGACCGAGTTGGCATCGACGATCCGGTGATCAAAACCAGAGACAATCAATGTCAACCAGGCCAGCTGTCCGGCGACCGGCACCTCCCGCCGCGAGGGTGAATCAGACTGACTGAAAAACTCGATCTGCGGCCGACCAGGCTGGCCGGGAAGATCCGCGAGATGCTCGAGCGGCTTGTTGTAGATGGCCCAGCAGTACTGGGTTCCCATGCCACTCAGACTGACCAGCCGCATCCCGTTGTCGCGCGCTGCCCGACGCAACTCGTTCTCGGTCAGTGTCGTGCCCTCCCAGGTGTTCTTCTCGCGCCCGACATAGTCGGGATGGCTGACATTGTTGACCTGGAATTTGAAGAGCCCGCCGGGTCGCAAAACCCGGCAGGCATCGCGAATGTTCGACTCGATCACCTCTTTCCAGGGAACGTGCTGAAAGACGTAGACCGAGAAGATAAGGTCATAGTAGGCGGTGGGGAGGGCGGCAAAGTCGGCCCCGCTGGTCTCAAAGAAGGAGAGATTGGGGATACTGGCCAGCCGCTCCCGCGCCTGGCGCACCATCTCTCCGGAGACATCGGTTCCGTGAACCTCGCCAAAATAACCGGCGAGGTGGCGCGACATCCGTCCGAGTCCACAGCCAATCTCGAGCATTCGCTGGGATTTCAGATCACGGCGGGTCAGGAGCGGATCGCCAAGAATGAACTTCTCGACCTCCGGCCTGCCGCTGGCATCGAAATCCTCATCGGTCAGATCGAGCTTGATCGTCGTGATATACCATTTGGCATTGACCCGGGCACGATCGTTCCAGTCGTCCTTCATCCGGGACGATTTCGACGCGACCTCATTGACCGTCGGATCGGACTCCATTGAACACCTCCGCCACCTCTCTCAAACCACCACAATCGACATCAGCGGCCCGTTGCTCAGGCTTTGATGTAGATCTCGGCGCCAGTCTGTCGGAACTCCTCCGACTTCTCCTGCATTCCAACCTCGAGCGCCGTCGTCGTATCGAGTCCATGCTGCGCCGCAAAATCCCGCACATCCTGAGTGATCTTCATCGAACAGAAGTGGGGACCGCACATCGAACAGAAATGGGCCGACTTGGCCCCGTCCTGCGGCAGGGTCTCGTCGTGGAACTCGCGCGCCGTCTCCGGATCGAGGGAGAGGTTGAACTGATCCTCCCAGCGAAACTCGAAGCGCGCCTTCGAGACGGCATTGTCGCGGAGCTGCGCGCCGGGATGGCCCTTGGCCAGATCGGCCGCGTGGGCGGCGATCTTGTAGGCAATTACGCCATCCTTGACGTCCTTGCGATCCGGCAGCCCAAGGTGCTCCTTTGGCGTGACGTAACAGAGCATGGCCGTTCCATACCAGCCAATCATCGCCGCGCCGATCGCCGAGGTGATGTGGTCATAACCCGGGGCAATATCGGTCGTCAGTGGGCCGAGCGTGTAGAACGGCGCCTCGTGGCACATCGTCAGCTGCTTCTCCATGTTCTCACGAATCATGTGCATCGGGACGTGGCCCGGGCCCTCGATCATGACCTGGCAATCGAACTCCCAGGCAATCTTTGTCAGCTCACCAAGCGTCTCCAGCTCGGCAAACTGGGCCTGGTCATTCGCATCGGCCAGTGAGCCGGGGCGAAGCCCGTCACCAAGCGAGAAGCTGACGTCATAGGCGGCCATGATCTCGCAGATCTCGCGGAAATGGGTGTAGAGGAAGCTCTCCTGATGATGGGCAAGGCACCACTTGGCCATGATCGAGCCGCCGCGGGAGACGATGCCGGTCGTCCGCCGCGCCGTGAGGGGAATGTACGGCAGGCGCACCCCGGCGTGGATCGTGAAGTAGTCGACCCCCTGCTCAGCCTGCTCAACCAGCGTATCCCGGTAGATCTCCCAGGTCAGCTCCTCCGCCTTGCCGCCAACCTTCTCCAGCGCCTGATAGATCGGCACCGTGCCGATCGGCACCGGCGAATTGCGGATGATCCACTCTCGCGTCGCGTGAATATTCTTGCCGGTCGAGAGATCCATGACCGTGTCCGCGCCGCACTTGGTCGCCCAGCGCATCTTCTCCACCTCCTCCTCGATTGAGGAGGCGACGGCCGAGTTGCCGATATTCGCGTTGATCTTCACCAGGAAGTTGCGACCGATCGTCATCGGCTCAGCCTCCGGATGGTTGATGTTGGCCGGAATGATCGCCCGCCCCCGCGCCACCTCGTCCCGCACAAACTCTGGCGTGACCACGCGCGGCAACGACGCGCCAAAACTCTCCCCCGGATGGGCAAAGAAGAGATCGTTCCGCGAGCGCCCCGTCCGGTCGAGCTCGCGGTAGTACTCCTCACGGAAGAGATTCTCACGCATGGCGACAAACTCCATCTCCGGCGTGATCTCCCCCTTCCGCGCATAATGCATCTGCGTCACCCACCGCCCGGTCTTCGCCCGCAGCGGAGCACGTCGCAGTCCCGGAAACTCCTCCAGCCGGCCCTTATCCTTGTCGCGCGCACTCGCGACCTCTTCGGGCGTCCGGTAACCATTGTCGACCGGACTGATCTGCCGTCCCTCGTACTCTTCGACATCGCCACGCCCGACGATCCAGTCGCGACGCAGCGCCGGCAGACCATCCCGCACATCTCCGCGATAGGTCGGATCTCCCCAGGGACCGCTCGTGTCATACGTGTAAACCGGCTCATTGACCTCAATCGAACCGTTGACCGTCTTGGTCACATGCTGCCGGACCTCGGTAAAAGGAACCCGCAGGCTTCCCTCACGTCCGACCTTGTAGACCCGACGCGCTGCCGGGCCAACCGTCTCTCCGCTCTTATCAATTATTTCTGTACTCATAGCCAGTCTCCTTCGACTCGATCGAAGCCCCTCCTAGCCACCGATGCAGGACATTGTCCGCAGTGGCTGGACAAAATCGACGTCATTGATATGGTGCCGTTCTTCCTTCTTCTCGACGGCGGCGAGGATAAAATCGACCAATTCGCGACGGGAAGCGCCCGCCCGCAGAAGCTGCTTGATATCGTGCTCGGTGGTTGAGAAGAGACAGGTGCGGATCATCCCATCCGCGGTGAGGCGGATCCGGCTGCAATGGCCACAGAAGGGCTGGGTGACCGGGTTGATGAAACCAAGCTCACCCGGCGCCCCATCGACAAACCGCCACCGCCGCGCCGTCTCGCTCAGACTCCGTCCAGGCAGACGCTCCAGTGGATACCGCGCGGCGATCCGCGTCCGCACCTCTTCTCCCGAGACCACCAGATCGCGCTTCCAGACCTGCCCATTATCGAGCGGCATGAACTCGATGAACCGAACTTCGACCCCTTTCTCGCGAGCCAACTCGGCAAAACTGACGACCTGGTCGTCGTTGATGCCCCTGATCACCACACAATTGACCTTGACCGGTGAGAGCCCGGCGCCAATCGCCGCATCGATCCCGGCGAGCACCTGCGTCAGCCCATGCCGACCGGTCAGCAATGCAAATCGATCGGGCGTCAGGGAGTCGAGACTGATCGTGATCCGCTCCAGACCCGCCCTCTTCAATCCCTCCGCCCGACCGGAAAGAAAATGGCCATTTGTCGTCATCGCCAGATCGCTCACCCCGGAGATCCCAGCGAGGCTTTCGATCAGGCTCTCCAGATCACGCCGGAGCATCGGCTCGCCACCTGTCACCCGGAGCTTGTCGATCCCCAGTGAAACAAAGATCTCGGTCAGGAGAAGAAGCTCCTCGTAACTGAGAATCTCCGCCTTCGGCTTCCACTCCATGGCCTCCTTCGGCATGCAGTAGAAGCAGCGGAAATTGCAGCGGTCCGTGATCGAAATGCGCAGATCACGAATCGGCCGCCCATAACTGTCACGCAGTACCGCCTTCTCAGTCATCTTCAGCACGCCTCACTGATACTCATGGATCGCAAAAGAGGTGTATTCTAACAGCCCGTCAGGGTAATGTCACAAGCCATCACCTCTCCGCCATGCGCCACTCAATGGCACTCAATGGCAACGGATTCCCTTTCGCCCCCGTGGGGCGGTGGGTGCGGGCTCATTCTCCAGCTCGCGACACCAGCGCCGGCACCGCAGGCAGTAGACCATGGTCTCGCCGCCGACGGGCGTCGAGGTCTCGATCACCTCGCCACATTTTGAGCAGCGAACCCGGATCAGCGCCGGCGCCGCAGCGATTAATTCCCTGTTTTCACTCATGAAAAAAAGCTATCATCCGGCCATGACATTCAGCGAAGCCCAACGACTCATTGCCAGGTCGCAGCGGATCGTCGGTTTTACCGGCGCCGGCATCTCAACCGAATCGGGGATTCCCGATTTTCGCAGCCCGAGCGGTGTCTGGGCAAACTCACGCATCATCGATTATGACGAATTCATCCGCTACCGTGAGTCGCGGATCGAGTGCTGGCAACAGAAGATCGCCATCTGGTCGGCGATGCGCGATGCGCTGCCCAATGCCGGCCACCTCGCCTTCGCCGATCTGGAACGACGCGGCAAGCTGCTGGCGCTCGTTACCCAGAATATCGACCGACTCCACCAGCGGGCTGGCAACACCGGAGTGATCGAACTCCACGGCACGCTCACCGAGGTCGAATGCCTGAACTGCCACGAACGCGACTCGATGGATGCGGCAGCTGAGCGGGTCGCGAGCGGAGATCCGGCTCCGGATTGCCGGCGCTGCGGCGGCGTCCTGAAGCCAGCGACCATCTTTTTCGGCCAGACCCTGCCAACGCCGGCCATCGAACAGGCGGTCAAGGCGTGCCGGGAGTGTGATGTATTGATCGCGGTCGGCTCCTCGCTCGGAGTCCACCCGGCCGCCGCTCTTCCCGAACTGGCAAGAAGGGCCGGGGCGCACCTGATCATCATCAATCGCACCCCGACCCCTTATGATCCGGTGGCCGACCTCGTCATCAACGATGAGATCGGCCGGAAGCTTCCCGAATTAATTGGCCTTACCTGAGCAGGTCGCCGGCCTGACATCACTCCCCGCTCAGTCGGTGATCGTCACGCTGGTCATCTTGTCGCCAACCCGGATCGAATTGACGACCGGCTGCCCCTCGGTCACCCGGCCAAAGACAGCGTAATTTCCGTCGAGAAACGAAGCGTTGCCAAGTGTAATATAGAATTGCGAGCTGGCGCTGTTCGGATCGGATGAGCGGGCCATGGCCACGGCTCCCGCCTCGCCATGCTTCAGGTTAGGAGTCACCTCAAGCGGGATCCGCTTGTCGCTGCCGCCCATCCCATTACCCCACGGGCATCCACCCTGAATGACAAATCCCGGTTCGACACGGTGAAAACTGAGTCCATCGTAAAACTTCCGTTCCGCCAGTTCGATGAAATTGGCAGTAGTGATCGGGGCGAGATCCTCATAGAGTTCAAACTTGATCGTTCCCTTCGCCGTTTCGATCACGGCCGTGCGATTCTTTTTCTCTGACATCCTGACTCCCTGACAAATTGTGCCTGACAATTATGGTTAATGGTTGAGGTTGGGAGGGATCAAGGACTGTTCGACTACCGTCCAGCATCCCCCGGGGTTCTATTGAAGATATATCGCTCGATCGCCACGGCGACTCCGTCCTCCGCGTTCGAGCCGGTCACCGCAAATTCCATCTGGCGCAGCTCCTCTTCGGCATTGGCCATCACCACTCCCGTGCCGGCAAAGCGGAGCATCGGCAGATCATTGTGGTTGTCGCCGATCGCCATGACCTCGGACCGGTCGATCCCCTGCTGGCGGGCGATCGCCGCGAGGCTGCGCCCCTTCGAAGCCGTCGGACTGAGCGCATCGAGAATCGTCAGATCTGCCGCCCGATAGCGGGTCTTAAAGAGCTGTACACGGTCACCGAGACGCTCCGCGAGACGATCGGCAAAGATATCCATGGGCGCGCAGGGGCCGGAGAACATCATCTGGATCGGGGAGTGGTCGAGGTAATCGAGCAGATCAAGGACTTCGACCACAGACTCCCGATATCGGTCGAGATACCGGCGGAGAGCCAGATTCGCTTCCGAGATCCCTTCGATAACCAACTTTCCGTGCCCGTGTGGATCGTCACAGCAGAGCTGATCAACCCCATAACTACGCCCAAAATGGACGATCTCACGGGCAATCGTGTCATCGAGGGGGTGATAGTCGAGGGTTCTGAGGGTCTCAATATCCTTGGTCAAGGCGCCATTATGCGAGACCAGCGGCAGATCGAGCTGATTCTCCTGCATCAAAGCGCGGGCTGAGCCAAAACGGCGCCCAGTCACCAGAACCACCAGCACTCCGGCCTGACGGGCACGGTCGATCGCCATCCGGTTGCGAGTCGTCAACTCACCCGCCGGATTCAGTAACGTGCCATCGATGTCGAGCGCTAACAGCTTGATTGAAGACATATGACTCAGCATCAATCTAACACCCGCTCCCGGCAATTTCAAACCACTTCTTTGGCGCGCTTTTGGGCATCCCTTGCCAGCTTCAAACGTTCACTTGTACTATTAGCCTTATGAAAAAGAGAGCATTGATTACCGGCATCACCGGTCAGGATGGAAGCTATCTGACCGAACTTCTCCTCGGCAAGGACTACGACGTTTATGGAATCATCCGTCGCGCCAGCACCTTCAACACCGAGCGAATCGACCATCTCTACCAGGACCCGCATATTCAGGGCACCCGGCTCCACCTGGTCTACGGCGATCTGAACGATGCCAGTTCGCTGAACAAGATTCTGCGCGACGTTCAACCCGACGAGATCTACAACCTGGGCGCACAATCCCACGTGCGGGTCAGCTTCGACATTCCCGAATACACGGCGGAGGTGGACGCTCTCGGAACCCTGCGACTGCTCGAGGCGATTCGTGAAACCGGACTCCAGAAGACCCGTTTCTACCAGGCCTCCTCCTCTGAACTCTATGGCAAGGTTCAGGAAGTCCCGCAACGCGAATCGACACCGTTCTATCCGCGCAGCCCCTACGCCGCCGCCAAGCTCTACTCTTACTGGATCACCGTCAACTACCGCGAGAGTTACAACCTCTTCGCCTGTAACGGAATTCTCTTCAATCACGAGAGTCCGCGGCGTGGCGAGACTTTCGTCACGCGCAAGATTACCCGCGCCGCCGCCGCGATCAAACTTGGCCGGCAGTCGAAGCTCTATCTTGGCAATCTTGATGCCAAACGCGATTGGGGCTTTGCGGGTGACTACGTCGAAGCCATGTGGATGATGCTCCAGCAGGAACAGCCGGAAGACTTCGTCATCGCGACCGGCGAGACCCATTCGGTGCGTGAATTTCTCGATGAGGCTTTCGGATACCTCGATCTCGACTGGCGTGACTACGTGGAGATCGATCCCCGCTATTTCCGGCCGGCGGAGGTCGATCTGCTGATCGGCGACTCGCGCAAGGCCCGCGAGAAGCTTGGCTGGAGCCCTCGTGTCTCCCTTCCCGAACTGGTTCGGATGATGGTCGATGCCGATCTTGAAGCCGCCCGGAAGACGACCCATTGCCAGCCCTGAAGCAGCGATCAATCTTATGAACAAATTTCCATATCAGCGTGTCGTCGTTACTGGCGGGGCCGGTTTTCTCGGTTCATATGTGACGCAGGGATTGCGTGACCGCGGGGTTGAAGAGATCTTCGTCCCACGCCGTCGCGATTATGATCTGGTGAAGATCGAGCAGGTTCGACGACTCTATGACGAGACCAGACCCGATCTGGTGATCCACATGGCCGCGGTCGTCGGGGGGATCGGCGCCAATCGGGCCAACCCGGGCCGCTATTTCTATGACAACCTGATGATGGGAGTGCAGTTGCTCGATGAGGCCTACCGGCGCAGCATTCCCAAGTTTGTTGGTCTGGGAACGATCTGCGCCTACCCCAAGTTCACTCCGGTCCCCTTCCGTGAAGAGGATCTCTGGAACGGTTATCCAGAGGAGACCAACGCCCCCTACGGCCTCGCCAAAAAGATGATGCTCGTCCAGTCGCAGGCCTACCGTGAACAGTACGGCTACAATTCGATCTTCCTGCTGCCGGTCAACCTTTATGGGCCGCGCGACAACTTCGACCTTCAGTCATCGCACGTCATCCCGGCGCTGATTCGCAAATGTGTCGAGGCGATCGAGCGCAAGGAAGAACGGATCGTCTGCTGGGGGAGCGGGGCGGTCACGCGTGAATTTCTGCACGCCGCCGACTGTGCGGAGGGGATTCTGCGGGCCAGCGAGAGCTACAACAGCTCGGAGCCGGTCAATCTTGGCTCGGGTTTCGAGATCTCGATTCGGGACCTGGCGGAGAAGATCGCCCAACTGACCGGCTTCACGGGTGAACTGGTCTGGGATCCGACCCAGCCCGACGGGCAGCCACGGCGGTGCCTCGACGTGACGCGGGCAGAGCGAGAGTTTGGATTCCGCGCGCACATCGGATTTGACGAAGGGCTGCGCCAGACCATCGACTGGTACCTGGCCAATCGGGCCGCTGTGTGACGATCACTTTTGGCCTTTGGGAGAGTAGCGGGCCAGTGTGCGCTGGAAGATGACGATCGATTCCGGAGCCCGCACCTTCCCTTCCAGAATGATATCCCGGGCGGTGAGGGGCTGCTGATAGATCGCTTCATTGGCGTCGTTATCCGGCGAGAGGACCGCCCCCTTCAGCTCGAGACCGGCGAAGAGACCCCGACTACGCGAATATGAGATGACCTGTGATTTAAGCAGAATGTCGGTCGAGGCGCTGGTATTGCGGCCGACGGGGCCGGCCGAGGCCGCGGCGCCGGCGCCGAGCTCAAAGCGGTTCTGGAGCAGTCCGTCAACTCCGGCCTGATTCATCACCAGGAGGACCAGATCGACCTCCTGCCCACCAAATTGCAACCCGACGCTCCCCCCGCCGATCGTAAAGAAAGATGGAGCGCCCCAGGATCCTCCGGCGCGCCGGCAGCTGATCAGGCCGCGACCATACTGCCCCCCCAGAATAAAGCCAGCCTTCTTCACCGCGGGAAAGACAGCCACGCACCAGGCCCGGTCGAGCAGCTCCCCCGGAATTCCCTTGTCCGGAGCTTTCATGATCTTTGAAAAAGCGTCGGCGGCCTTCTGGGCCCGCGCTCGCGCATCGGTGCGCGGATTGGCCTGAACCGGCGCGGTCATAAACTGAAGGACGAAGGCGAGGAAGAGGAGTCCGGCAATATTTCTCATGAGATTATCCCTGCTCTTGATGTATGATTCGAATCAGATTCATGCGCACGGTCGGAGCAGGCCCGGCGACGGAATCGATGACAAATCAGCAAACTTTCTCTGACCAACCCGAGCATGAAAGTTTTTCAAGCAAATGACAAGCCGGGACTGAACGCCTACACACCAGGTCCGATGTCGGCGGGAGACATCATCGACCTGGCGGTGCGCATCTATCGACGCCAGGCGTTGCCCCTGCTCCAGATCGTGCTGCTGCCGAGCCTCATCTCTTACGCCGGGATGATCATCTTCTCGATCGGCTACAGCAATTTCAGCACGCTGCGTGGCGATCGGCGGGTCCTGCTCACCTCCCTGCTCATCATTGGTGGCGCCGGACTCTATCTGCTTGGCAAAGCCGTCTTCTATGCCGTTCTCGGAGGGGCGTCCCGCTCATTCTTCCACTACCTGCTTGGCCAGGACAAGCGCGGCGGGACGGCCGCCCCGGCGCTCGAGCCGCCCCCCGATGACCGGCCATTTCGGGTTGGCGAAGTCTACCGTGCCGTCCGGAAACGCTTTGGAGCGATGGTCGGCGCAATGCTGCTGTTGCTGATGATCGGGCTCTGCGCCGCGGTGGGGATCTATCTGCTCTTCTCATTCGCGGTCGTCCTCTACCTCGCCTTTCACGTCAGCATTGTCAGCTCACAGCCGATCTCCGTCCAGGTCATCTCCGGAGGTCTTTTCGGGTTATTGATCCTGATTGGGCTAAGCTGGAGCGCATTGCAAATCTACAGCCGGATCGTCTACGTCCCGCAAGTCCTGCTGGTCGAGGGCCGGGGCATTTCAGGATCGATTCATCGCAGCTTCAGCCTGGCTGGCGGACAGGTGCGGCAGACCGGCGCGCTGATTCTCTTCTGGTTCTATGCCGCCTGGTCGATCTGGCTGCTGCTCGTGCTGCCGCTCGCCTGGTATGGCTACCTCGAGGGCATCGAAATCAACCCATTCAATCCGGAGGGCCCGCTCTGGTACCGCATCGCGCAACAGACGCTGACGCAGTTGAGCGAGATTCTCGTCGCGCCGGTGGCCATGCTCGGCTTCACCCTGCTCTATCTCGACACCCGGATCCGGAAAGAGGGGCTTGACGTAGAACTGCTCGCCAACCGCATCCTTCCACCCGTGGCGCCGCGCCCCACCTATTCCGGCCCCGCCGACCAGCCAATGGCATTGGCTGGAAGCGGGGGAATGCCGGCAGAGCCAACAGAC
>JBEAVZ010000006.1:0-5123 GCA_041160645.1 Acidobacteriota bacterium | reverse complement strand
GGGAAGGAACGGTTCCAGCTCGCTGGTCACCGCGATTGGCCCGGCCCCCGGACCTCCGCCACCGTGCGGCGTCGAGAAGGTCTTGTGCAGGTTGAGGTGGATGACGTCCACGCCCATGTCGCCAGGGCGGGTGACTCCGACGAGGGCATTCATGTTTGCGCCGTCCATGTAGACCAGACCGCCAGCCTCGTGAACCAGCCGGCAGATCTCCTCGATCTTCTCTTCAAAGAGACCGAGCGTCGACGGGTTGGTGAGCATCAGCGCCGCGACATCCTGGTCGAGCACGTTCTTCAGGTTCTCGAGATCGACGCTCCCGTCCGGGCCGGACTTGATCGTCTTCACCTGGTAACCACAGATGGCCGCACTCGCCGGGTTGGTGCCGTGGGCCGAGTCGGGAATGATGACGTATTTGCGGGCATCACCGCGCGACTCGAGACATTTGCGGATCGTCATCAGCCCGGTCATCTCCCCCTGGGCGCCAGCCGCCGGCTGGAGGCTGACGGCCGCCAGACCGGTGATCTCGCAGAGAGAGCGCTCGAGGTCGTAGAGCAGCTGCAGGTTTCCCTGCGCCAGCTCATCCGGGGTGTAGGGATGGGCCGCGGCAAAGCCGTCGAACCGTGAGACCCGCTCGTTCAGCTTCGGGTTGTACTTCATGGTGCAGGAACCAAGCGGGTACATCCCCAGATCGACCGCATAGTTCCAGGTTGAGATCCGCGTGAAGTGGCGGATGACATCGACTTCACTCACCTCCGGAAGACCGGAGAGGCTGTCGTCACGCAGGTTTCGCCCTTCGAGCAGGCTCTCGACCGGGACCGCCTCGACATCGAGGTCCGGGAGTCGATACCCCACCCGGCCCGGTCGTGAACGCTCGAAGATGAGTCCTTCATTCTGATTGATATGCGTACTGACTTTCCTGATCACAACTCGATCCTTCCAGTTTACCTGTCCCCAGTTACCGGTTCGTTGATGAACCAATCGACTTCAGCGCCGCGACAAGCCGATCGATGTCGCCACGCGAAGTCACCTCCGTCACGCAAACAAGCAGTTCGTTCTTCATCTCCGGGAAGAAACGGCTCAGCTCGAGACCGCCGATGATCTCCTGCTCCCGTAGTCGCTGCAACAGCTCACTCGCTGGCAGTGGCCCGCTGATGACGAACTCATTGAAGAATTTCGATCCGAAGCGGAGCTGGTACTGGTCGAGGGCGGCAATCTGCCGGGCCGCGTAATGGGCCTTCTGCAGATTCTGCTCGGCCACCTCCCGCACTCCACGTTTGCCCATCGTCGAGAGATAGACGGTCGACATCAGCGCGTAGAGGCCCTGGTTGGTGCAGATGTTCGAGGTCGCTTTCTCGCGCCGGATGTGCTGTTCACGGGTGGCGAGGGTGAGCACGAAGCCCGCCCGCCCCTGCTCGTCGTGAGCCATCCCGACCAGGCGGCCCGGGATCTGGCGCTGGTACTTCTCGCGCGTCGCGAAGAAGCCACAGTATGAGCCACCGAAAGAGATCGGAATCCCTAATGACTGGGTCTCGCCGCAGACGATGTCCGCCCCGGCCCGTCCCGGCGACTGGAGCAGTCCGAGGCTGAGCGCCTCAGACACGACGACCACGAAGAGGGCGCCGATGCGGTGGGTCGCCTCGGCGATCCGCTGCAGCTCTTCAATCCCGCCAAAAAAGTTGGGGGACTGGACGATCACCGCCCCGATCTCCTCACTCAGCCCGTTCAGAGCGTCGAGACGGAGCGTCCCCGTCTCTTCGTTGAAGGGCAGGGTAACCTTGCTGATTCCGGCGTTTCTGATGTAGGTGTCGACCACCTCGATATATTCCGGATGGAGGTTGCCGGCGAGGGCGACCTTGGTTCGGTTGGTGACCCGCTCGGCCATGAGCACCGCCTCGGCCGTCGCGGTCGAGCCATCGTAGAGCGAAGCGTTGGAGACATCCATCCCCGTCAGCTCACAGATCATCGTCTGGTACTCGAAGATTGCCTGCAGAGTCCCCTGACTGATCTCTGGTTGGTATGGCGTGTATGATGTATAGAATTCCGAACGAGAGATGAGCGTGTCGATTACGGTCGGAATAAAATGATGGTAGGCCCCGGCGCCGAGAAAAGAGGCCATCTTCCTGCCGGTCACCGGGGTCTCGTTCTTCTCCGCCATCGCACGGAAGTAACCCAGGGCTTCACTCTCCGCCTTGGCCGGAGGAATCTGGAGGGGTCTCTTCAGCTGCAGGTTGGTCGGTATGCCGCGGAACAGCTCGTCCACCGACTTGAGACCCATCTCGCGAAGCATCTGTTCACGCTCGAAAGACGAATTAGGAATGTATCGCATCGGATTTAATTGTACCTCTCTCTGAGTCTAGTCCTCACCCTGCGAAGCGGTGAAGTCCTCGTACTCAGTCGAATTGAGCAGCCTGTCAAGTTCGCTGGCATTGCTGATCTTGATCTTGATCATCCAGCCATCACCGTAGGGAGCGTTGTTGACCGCCTCCGGCGTCTCTCCCAGAGCTTCGTTCACCTCGATCACCTCACCGGAGACCGGGATAAAGAGCTCGCTGAACGTCTTCACCGACTCGATTTCACCGAAGGAGTCATTGGCGGAGAAGCTATCGCCAACTCGCGGCAACTGAACGTGAACGATGTCGCCAAGTTGATTCTGGGCGAAATGGGTGATGCCGATCGTGCCGGTCTCGCCCGCAACCAGAATCCATTCGTGGTCTTTGGTGTAGTGGAGATTTTCAGGGTTTGCCGCCATATTTCCTCGCTTTTCAATGTAAAAATGGTTGGTTACCGATCTATGTCGATTTATTGGCAAAGTTATTGGTAACGCATGAACAATAGCTACCTTGGGCGTCGGTAGAATGGGGTGGCGACCACCTCAGCCGTGAGCCGTCGCCCGCGCACATCGATCTGAAAACGGGTGCCGATCGCCGTCTTGTCGATCGGCAGCATTGCCAGACCTATATTCTTCTTCAGATACGGCGCCGGGCTGCCGGAGGTTACGAAGCCCGCCTCCTGATCGTCGATGATGACCGGATAGTGGTCACGGGCAATGCCCTTGTCGATCACTTCAAAGCCGGCGAGGCGTCGTTTCACTCCCTCTGCGCGCTGTGCGATCAGGCGGTCGCGTCCGATGAACTCCGGCTTGTCGAGTTTGCAGATCCATCCCAGGTCGGCTTCGAGCACTGTTATCTGGTCGTCGATCTCGTGGCCGTAGAGTGACATCTTCGCCTCGAGTCGCAGGGTGTTCCGGGCGGCTAGTCCGCAGGGGAGGATTCCATAGGGCTGTCCCGCCTCGAGGATTCTCTCCCAGAGTTTGATGGTGTCGGAGGGATCGCAGTAGAGTTCAAAGCCATCCTCTCCGGTGTAGCCGGTGCGGGTGATCAGGCAGGCCGTCTCGGCAACGGTTCCCGTCGAGAACCAGTAGTATCTGATCTCGTCGAGGGCGGTCGACGTGAGTGCCTGGAGAAGCGGCACGGCTTGGGGGCCCTGGACGGCCAGCTGGCTGTAATTCTGGCTCAGGTTGGCGACCTCGGCCTCAAACCCGCCGGTGTTGGAGCTGATCCAGGCAAAGTCCTTGTCGGTGTTGGAGGCGTTGACGCAGATGAAGTAGTGGTCGGACGCAAAGCGGTGGACAAGAATATCGTCGACAAAGGCCCCGTTGGGGAGCGTCAGCGCCGAGTACTGAATCTGCCCATCGGCCAGTTTGGAGGCGTCGTTGCAGGTCAAGTGCTGGACCAGATCGAGCGCCTGCGGTCCACGAACCTCCAGCTCGCCCATGTGGCTGACATCGAAGATGCCAACCCCGCGGCGTACCGCCAGATGCTCTTCAATCGTGCCGGCCGGATACTGGACGGGCATCTCCCAGCCCCCGAAGTCGATCATTCTCGCTCCCAGCCGGCGATGGGTCTCGTTCAATGCGGTGGTCTTCAATCCGTTGGGCGACACAGTAAACTCCTCGCTGGGCTCCGCCATTTTCTGTCAGATCAGCCGCGTCTTCACCAGGGGAGCTCACGACCCAATTGAGCGGCTGTCGATACTCCGTAAGCCAGTAAGAAAAAACATACCACGCGCTTTAAGGCGTGGTCAAACTGGGCTGTTGCCGCCCCGGTTTGCCATCAGGGCATTTGCAAAGTCACACCAATCGCGATTGTTCACCGGAAAGCCGGGGGAGTCTTTCTGCTTGTCCCATCAGGCCCACCGGCTCTGATAAGGTAAAAAACGACTTTGCAACCGCCCCGGTCCGCCAGCTTGGCCGTCAGCGTGTGCCGCCACGATCCCTGATGGCCCGAAGATGCCCAAAGCTATTGAGAACTGGCGCGGGGGACCGCTTTCGACCGACCGCGCGGCGGTATGAAAAAGAGAGGTCGGCGCAGCGCGGGCTTTCATCAGCGCGCCTCTGCCAATAAAATCGAGACCATGCCAAAGTTGTCCGGTCCAATCGATGATCTGCTGGTCGTTGAGACACCCGAGCGGGTCGAGCTCCATTTTCCGCTCGCCTCGCTTGGCAATCGCTTTCTGGCTTGCGCCATTGACCATACCATCCAGCTGATCGCGCTGCTGTTGATTCTTTTGATTGGTGACTATTTCGACCAACGGCTCGATCAGCAGCTCGGCCGCGGCGGATTTGATCTGCTCGCTTCGCTGGCTACGGTCAGCCTGTGGGTCAAGGCCGTTGGGATCCTGCTCGTCTTTATCATCTTCTTCGGTTATTTCATCATCTTCGAGACGCTCTGGAATGGCCAGACGCCCGGCAAGCGCTGGATGCGCCTGCGGGTCATTCAGCAGGATGGCCGACCGGTCACCTTCTTCGCCATCATGCTCCGCAACATCATCAGACTCGCCGATATGGTCGTTCCACCCTTCTACTCGGTCGGCCTGATCGCTATCTTTGCGACGCGCCACTCGAAAAGGCTGGGTGACTTTGCCGCCAACACTGTTGTCATCAAGGAGTGGACCGGGCACGGGTTGTCGTTCGGGGAGATCTTTGACCGTCCGGTCGAGGCGGGTCGGGAAGGCGGCGCTCCCACGCGGGTCGAGTTCGAGGGGCCACTCGAAGCGATCACCCCGGCCGAGATGCTGGTCGTCGAGATCTGCCTGCGGCGCTGTCAGCAGCTGCCTCCGGCCCCGCG
>JBEAVZ010000551.1:0-4090 GCA_041160645.1 Acidobacteriota bacterium | reverse complement strand
CCCCAGACACTCCTATTCTGAAGAGGAGGTCAGTCCGCCAGTCACCTCCCTTCTGCTGCCGCTGCTCGGGTTGATCAGCATCACCCTGGCCCTGGCCGGGCATCGTTTGGCGCGGATCGCGGGGATCTTCCAGTCTGACGAGTGAGCGTGAACCTGGAAGCGGTTTGCCTTGGGCAGTCGAAATACTGATAATCGCTTTTTATGTTTATCCTGACTGCCTGAGGAGTTTAGTCCGATGCCTGCATCCAGTCTGCTTGCGCTGATCGATGATATTGCCACGATTCTTGATGACGTCTCAGTGATGACCAAGGTCGCGACCAAGAAGACCGCTGGTGTTCTTGGGGATGATCTGGCCCTCAATGCCGAGCAGGTGACCGGCGTGAAGGCCGATCGGGAGCTGCCAGTCGTCTGGGCCGTCGCCCGCGGCTCAATGATCAACAAAGCGATCCTCGTGCCGGCGGCTCTCCTCATCTCCGCATTCGTCCCCGCTTTGATCGTCCCCCTCCTGATGATCGGCGGTGCGTTTTTATGCTACGAGGGAATCGAAAAGCTGCTGCATCCCCTGCTCCACCGACAGGAAGAGGAGCAGCAGGAACACGCCGTGCTGATCGCCGCGCTCGCCGATCCGACAGTCGACATGGTCGAGCACGAGAAGACCAAGATTCGTGGCGCCGTCCGCACGGACTTCATCCTCTCCGCAGAGATCATCGTCATCTCCCTCGGCACCTTCGCGAACGCCGATCTGGGCACTCAGCTGGCCACCTTGACGGTGATCTCCGTAGTCTTTACCGTCGGGGTCTATGGGCTGGTCGCGGCAATCGTCAAGATGGACGATGCCGGTCTGATTCTGCAGCAGCGGGGGGGCTTCGCCAAGTCAATTGGCGGTATGCTTCTCGGAGCGGCCCCGCTGCTGATGCGCCTCCTCTCAGTGCTCGGCACGGCGGCGATGTTCCTCGTTGGTGGTGGAATCGTTGCCCACGGCTGGCACCCGATCGAGGCGCAGATCGAGCGCGTTGGCCAGTATCTCAGCCAGATCGAACCATTCGGTTCCCTCATTGCGGCCATGGCGCAGACCACCTTGAACGGACTGACCGGCGTGGTCGTCGGCATTGTCGTCCTCGGGGCGGTGAGCCTGATCAGCCACCTGGTCAAGCGGGCACGGGGCCAGGCTTAAGCACCGATTGATAAGCACAGATTGAATGGTTGAAGCCCGGTCCACCGCCGAAGGTGCGAGGCGTGAAACTTGAACCAGGTGGCTGATGGCTGTTAGCTGATGGCTGTTAGCTGGTGCTGTTAGCTGGTGCTGTTAGCTGGTGGCTGACTCGATCGCTCCACTGCATTGCCTTTATCCAGGAGCCCGTCTTGAAATCCTTTCACCTCCGCATCTCACCATCCGTCGAGCGGGAGATTGCCGCAGCCATCCTTGCCGAGAATAGCGGGGCCGCCGCGACGGCGTTTATGCATCTCGAACGTGCCCATATCCTGGGCCAGGCCTCGACCCGCCACCACGTCCGCGTCCATCTGCTTATGTTTGCTTGGGGTTGGCGAAGGAGGCAGTGGAAGGAGTGTCTTGGGCAGTTGCTGCGCCTCGCTGGCGCGGCGACCAAGACCGCATTTGGCCTCGTGCCCACCGGCAACCCTGGCGGGACGAGGGTCAGTCCATTTCGGTCCGTGCCTGTCCCGCCCGATCTCCAGCAGTTGATCACCGCGGCCCGCCCCGCCTCCTCTCCATCACGACTCAAAAACCGAGCCGGAGCGTGAAGCGAAACGTCCGTCCATCGTTGAGGGTATTGGTGATGCGGCCAAAACTTGGCGAGGTCAGCTCGCGGGTCGGTTCAGCAAACTGCGGCGTATTGAAGAGGTTGATCGATTCGGCGCGCAGCGTCAGACTGGTCGCTCCGCGCAGCGTCCAGGCGCGTGACAGTGAGGCGTTGATGTTGGCAATCTTGCCCCGCCGAAAGACATTGCGACCAAGACTTCCCGCTCCGGCAGTCGGTTGAATGAACTGGAACGCCCCTTTCGATAGCAACTGGGTTGAAGTATCCGGATTGCCGATCGTCCGCCCCAGCACCGCCAGATCGAGGACGTGGGGACGATCACCCGAGTTTCCATCGACATTGCCAAATCCCGGCGCATCCGAGCCGGACTCGACCGTAAAAGGTGTCCCATTTTTGAGCAGCCCGACCAGTGAGAGGTTCCAGTTGCCGATGACGCCGCGAAGCAGACGCGACTCTCCATCGAGTTTGGGCATCTGCCAGCTCGCCCGGGTCAGGAAGGCGTGCGGTTGATCAAAGGCGCTCCGGCCCTTCAGATCCCGCTGAACCTCATCCTCGGTCTGGCTGCGGGCGACCCGTCCATCGGGACCAGAGAGGGTGTTCGTGTAGTCGTGGCCAAGATCGAGCGACTTGCTGAACCAGTATGAGGCATCGAGCGAGAGGCCATGCCATTCCGAGAGAACGACCGAGACCCGCGCGGCGTCATACCAGGCTCGGGAGGCATTGAGAAAGGCGAAGGCGTCGAGCGCCGTCGGATCCGGACGCCGCTGGTTGACCGTCGCATTGGTCTGCGGGATGCCGGGAACAACCCGCGCCCGGTTCCCGAACCACATCTGGAAGAGCTTATGCGCGCGACTGCCAACGTAGCCAAGCTGCATCCGCACCCGCCGGGTCACCAGCGGCTCCCAGCTCAGATTGTACTGGTGTGAATACGGGGTCACGAAGTCCGGCGAAAAACTGAAGGTGCTGCTCCGGGTCGTCGGCGGGATGTTGCGAATATCGATGTTGCCAAGCGGGTTGAGTAGATTCGGCTGGGTGACGAAGAGGCGGTAGCTCCCGGGCGGATTGAGCCGAATCTGGCCATAGGTAACCGGAAAGATCTGGCCATAGTGCAGACCATAGTTGGCGCGGAGCACTCCCAGTCGGTCGCCAAGCCGATAGGCCAGGCCGAGGTATGGCGCGCCGTTGTTACAGTCGCAATCGAATGGAAACTTGTTGAGATTATTGACCTCGGTCGGGCTGGTCACGACTCCGAAACGAAGCCCGTAGGTGAGCTGCAATCGATCATTCGTCCGCCAGACATCTCCCACATAACCATTGGCGACCCAGTTGCGAAAACCGCGGTGAGTGTTGCCGACAGCGAGAGTATACTGCAGCGGCAGGCCGAGGCGCAGGTTGGTGATCGCGTCACGACCGCCATCGTTGGCGAAGACAAGGATCCCGCGATCGCCATCGGGCTCCGTCCCGTTGATCTGGGTCCGGAAGAGTTCGGCGCCAAAGACGAGCTGGTGTGCTCCGCGCTTCTGCTGGACACCAAAGGCGTAGCGAAAATTGTTGAGCGCCCGGTTGATTGGAATGGGGGGCGCCGGTCCGAGTCCGGTCAGCGCTCCGGCGACCATGACCGTCGGTCCAACCGCGTTCTTCTCCGGACGCAGCAGCGAGGTGGTCCGGTCGAACCCGATCGAGAACTCGGCGACAGTCGCGGGCGACCAGTTGCGGGTCCAGGTCAGCCGCGCCACGTGTGACTTGATGAAGGTGTCCGGGTTCTGCCCCGCCACAAACTGGAAGGGGTTGACGACCTGGCCCGTGAAGGCATACCGCAGCGCCAGCTGGTCCCGCCGCCCGACCTGATGATCGAGACGGCCGCTCGCCGCGTCAGTGTTGATCCGCTGCGGCGCATTGGTGTTGAGCGCCCGCGGATCGATGTCAGTCCGGTTGGGCAGCTCGTTGGGATAGGCCGCCAGAAAACGCTCGACGATCCGGCGGATGCCGGGGTCGGTCGCAAGCGGCGTCCGCTCATCCGCCTTCGGCACGAGCACATTGCCATTGACCACTCCCCGCACCTTCTGCTGACTGCCGTCGATCATCAGAAACGTACGGCTGGTGAGGGGGACCCCGACATTGAATCCGTAGTTGTTCTCACGCGCCGGCTTGACGCCGCCCACCTGGAAGAAGGCCCGGGCGCTGAAGATGCTGTTATTGTGCGTCTCGAAGAGGCTGCCGTGAATGCCCTTCCCAAACCGCGCTTTGGGCAAATGGACCGGCACGGCTGGCGGCACGCCATACTCCGATCCAAAGAAGTTGCGCGTCGCGCT
>JBEAVZ010000546.1:0-26869 GCA_041160645.1 Acidobacteriota bacterium | reverse complement strand
CCGGACGACTGGCGCGGGCGGCGCAGCGTCAGATTCCGCCCTCGCTCGAATACGCCGCGCTGCCGGGGCTCTCCCACGAGATGGTTGAGAGGCTCAATCGTGTCCGTCCCCAGACCCTCGGGCAGGCGATGCGGATTCCGGGGATTACCCCCGCGGCGATTACCCTGCTCACGGTTCATGTCGAACTCCAGTCGCGTGGTGAGCGCGGATGACCAGCACGGATCCACGTCTGAAAGTGTTGCGGGAGGGGCTCGCCGGGCTCCGGCCCGCCCTGACCGCCGAGCAGATCGACCATTTTGCTCATTACTATGGCCTGGTCCTCAAGTGGAACAGCCGTCTTCATCTGACCACACTTACTGAACCGGACCAGTTTCTCTCCCGCCACATCGCCGAGGTCTGCGCAGCGGTCGGTCTGATCGATGCTCAAGTGACCGGAGTCTGGGATCTGGGATCCGGTCTGGGCGTTCCCGGTCTCCCCCTCAGGATCCTCCGCCCCGATCTCGATGTTCTTTTGGTCGAGGCGAGTCGAAAGAAGGCGATCTTTCTCGAAACGGTCATCGCGGAGCTGGGATTGACCGGTTGCCGAGTTGCCTGCCAAAGGATCGAGGACCTGCCAGCCCCAACCGCCGATCTGCTGCTCACCGCCCGGGCTGTTGAGCAGATGGAGGAGCTGCTCCCCCGTCTGCTCGAGCTGGCCGTCTCCGCCGGCCAGTTGATCCTCTTCATCTCCCCTGACCTGGCGCGATTGCTCCCCGGCGCAACGATCTACCCCCTGCCGGGCGCCCAGCAGCGTTGTCTCGCTAGTCTCAAGTGTTCCACGTGAAACATTCCCAACCCTGATGACGGGGAGCGCCCAGACCGCCCTGCAAATAAGGCGCCTATTCTGCCCCTGGGAGCAAGGATGGGAGTCTGAATCTGCAGGCCGGCGGGGCGGTCTCCACGCACCCAGGGAACACGACACTAAAACGCGCTTGCCCAGGAAAAAAGGCTCGATCTTTCTGCGCCTTATCTTATTGTCTACTCCCCTTCGTGGGAAAAAGATGGTAATCTTGCAAATTCGCGCTACCAGATTATCCTCAGAGATGTCGTATGGGCAAAATTATTGCAATTAGCAACCAGAAGGGTGGAGTCGGCAAGACGACCACCGCCATCAATCTCTCTGCCTCGCTTGCTGTCGCCGAGATTCCGACACTCCTGGTCGATATGGACCCGCAGGCCAATTCGACCAGTGGTGTCGGGGTCAAGAAGGGCTCCTTTCGGAGGGGGCTCTACAATGCCATGGCCCTGCAGGAGTCGATCGACAACATCATCCTCAACACAGAGTTGGAATTTCTGAAGCTGGCTCCCGCTGATCGCAACCTCGCTGGCGCGGAAGTTGAGTTGGTCGATGCTCAGAAGCGAGAGTTCTATCTGAAGCGGATTCTCGAGCCACTCCGCGATAAGTATGAATATATCCTGATCGACTGTCCCCCGAGTCTCGGACTCCTCACCCTCAATGCCTTGACGGCTGCTGATTCGGTCATCGTTCCCATCCAGTGCGAATACTTTGCCCTGGAGGGGGTGACCGATCTCTGGGATACGCTCGTCCGCATTCGCCGCAGCCTCAATCCCACTCTCTCCGTGGAAGGGTTTCTGCTCACCATGTACGATGAGCGGACCAATCTCTCCAATCAGGTCGTCTCCGATCTGCGCGACTTTCTGGGCGCCCAGGTCTTTGAGACGATTATTCCGCGCAACATCAAGCTGGCGGAGGCGCCGAGCCACGGCAAACCAATTATTCTCTACGATATCAAATCACGCGGTTCTGAAAGCTATATGAATCTGGCGAAAGAGGTGATGGAAAATGTCAAGAAAGGCCCTCGGTAGGGGACTCAGTGCCCTGCTCTCAGACTCGATGACGCAGAATGTCGCCACCGATGGTGATGACTTTCTCGAGGTCGATATCGATCTGATCGAGCCAAATCCAGAACAGCCGCGCACCCATTTCGATGAGACTAAACTGGAGGAGCTGGCTCAATCGATCCGTGCCAATGGTCTGGTCCAGCCGCTCCTTCTCCGTCGGTCTCCGGGTGGACGCTATCAGCTCGTTGCCGGGGAACGGCGGTGGCGCGCGTCCCAACGCGCCGGCCTCCGCAAGGTCAGTGCGGTCATCCGTGATATTACCAACGAGCAGCTTCTCCCGCTGGCGCTGATCGAGAACATTCAGCGCCAGGAACTCAACCCAATCGAAGAGTCGCTCGCCTACCAGAAGTTGATCCAGGATTATGGTCTGACCCAGGATGAACTGGCCAAACAGGTTGGTAAGGATCGTTCATCGATCGCCAATCATCTCCGGCTTCTCCGGTTGCCAGCTGAAGTCCAGCGAATGCTCGAAGATGGGCGATTGTCGATGGGCCACGCCCGGGCTCTTCTCGCCGTCGACCAGGAGGCCCGGCTGATCAGTCTCGCGGAGGAGATTCTCGCTAATCAATGGTCTGTTCGCGAAACTGAGAAGGCTGTCAAACGGGCGACTACTGCCGCAGGAGAAAAGAACCCCACTACAGGGACCCCGCCCAGCCAGAACGACGCCAATATTCGCGCGGCAGAACTCAAGTTGAAACGCTATCTTGGAACACAGGTGCACATCCATCTGGGTAATCAGAATACCGGGCGAATCGAGATCGAGTTCACTTCGATGAGCGATCTTGATCGTCTCTATAATCTGATCATGCGCCGACCCGACTCACTACCCGGCCAGTAGATCGTTGATCACCGTTACCTCCACTGTTGCCCCACAGTCAGACGGGAGGACCGGAAGTCCGCAGAAGAGACAGTTATTGACAACACTCAAATGAGGAGGCTTTGTTTATGAAATTTGGTGGCAATAAAACAAACTACTATAGTGGAAGCGGAGGCTCAGAATCCCCGACCGACCTGCGCAGTTTTCTGGGTGAAGGAACTGACATCAATGGCGAGGTCAAGTTCACGGAGATCATGCGCGTCGACGCCGCGATCAGCGGGACGATCAATTCCGATCAGGGGAGTCTCCTGGTTATGGAACGAGGGCGGGTCAAGGCGACGATCCAGGCCGGGACTGTTGAAGTGAGCGGCATCGTCGAGGGGACAATCACGGCCAAGAATGCGGTGCGGATCCATCCAACCGGGAGGGTATATGGAGATATCTATACCCCGACGCTGATCATTGAGCAGGGGGCACTCTTCGATGGGAAGTGCCATATGCTGGACGGGAAAGACCAGAAGAAGGGGATGGTCGAGCCGACCGCGGGAGCGGTCGCCAAGTCGTGACATCCTGAGCGGGGGCACGCGCAGATTCATCAAGTCGGCCCGTCAGTCGAAAGCGGAATCGATCAGGTCAACGATCGGTTCCGCTTTCTTTTTGTTTGGGTGAGCGCGTATAAGTTGTTGATTTGATTAGAGTTATAGGTGGTTGATGGCGGTGTGGAGACCCGCTTCATCGATCGTCGTGAGAAGCCGATCGCGCATTACGATTTGACCATCGATCAGGACCGTCTGGACATTGATTGGTTGCGCAGCATAGACGATCGTCGAGACGGGATCAGGATGAGGTGTAGTGTGGAGGCTTTGCAGGTCGATGATCTGCAGATCGGCCTTCTTACCGACTTCGATACTGCCAACCTGGTCGGCCAGTTTGAGCGCGTGCGCTCCGCCAAGAGTTGCCATGCGAAGGACCTGGGCGGCCGGTAGAGACTGCGGGCCATGTTTGACCTTTTGCAACAGAGCTGCCGTCCGCATCTCGGTGAACATGTCGAGACGATTGTTGCAGGGAGCGCCGTCCGCGCCCAGACTGACCTCGACACCGGCGGCCACCAGCTCGACGATGGGGGCAATACCCGATCCAAGTTTCAGATTGGACGATGGACAGTGGGAGACGCGGGTAGCGGTACTTTGCAGAATCTCAATCTCCGCGCGGTCGAGGTGAATACAATGGGCGAGCACGACGTGGTCGCCGGTCAGACCACTCAGGTGCAGGTAGGCGATATTGCGGTGACCAGTCTGTCTCTCCACCAGGGCGATCTCTTCCAGGCTCTCTGATGCGTGAGTATGGATCAGTACTCTAAACTGGCGAGCCAGAACGGCGGTCTCGCGCAGCAGTTCTGGGGTGCAGCTGATCGCGAAGCGTGGTGCGAAACAGTAACGAATCCGACCATCCGCCGCTCCATGCCACCGGCGGAGGAGACGGACCGACTCATCGATCGACTGACGGGTCTCCTCCCGGAGGCGATCGGGCACACCTTCACCCTGATCCATCATGCACTTGCCAGTGGTTCCCCGAAACCCACTCCGCTCGATCTCGGCAAAGACCGCCTCAGTATGATTGACCGACTCCATGGACAACCCCGCCGTTGTTCCACCCTTGATCAGTTCGGCGATCCCAAGGCGTGCGGCAAGGGTCAATGTCTCACTAGTCAGCGCGGCCTCCATCGGCCAGATTCGCTTACGGAGCCAGTCGATCAGGGAGAGGTCGTCCGCTGCGCCACGAAAGATGGTCTGACAGAGATGGAGATGGGTCTGGACAAATCCTGGCAGCACATAACAACCACGGGCATCGATCACCTCCATCGAGGGGGTGGGGCGGATCGACGGGGCGATCGAGGAGATTCGACTACCAGAGACGAGCAGATCGGCGTCGACGATTCGTTGCTGCCGATCGATCGTGATCAGCCGACCTCCCTTGATCAATATCTCGGTGGCCCGGGTTGACATAGTCAGTCGATCAATCGGGTCACGGCCGTATACTTGGTGGTGATGCGCGAGACAGGATAGATGGCTCCCTTGTCGAGGTGGCGATCGAGGAAATTCCACCGCACATATCCACAGTCACTCTCCGGTTCGAGCAGATAGAAGATCAGGGCCGCGCTCGATTGGGTGGTGCGAATGAGGATCGATCCACTGGGCCAGGTCCGCTTTTCCGTCGCATATTTACCGCGCAGTCTGATCTCGCGATGCCCCTGGAAGACCCGCGTGGCGCGGTTGACCGCCGCAATGGTAAAACTCTCCGTCTCAACGGTCAGTGGCTCTCGCAGCTCCTCCATGGCCACTCCGTGCAGACGCAGGTTGGCCAGGACCTCCTTCATTGGATCACCCGGAGGGAGGATGTAGGCGGCTGGAAGTGCAGAACTGCGGGTCGCCTTGAAGATCCCATAGTCAGGCATCAGGGTTGGGGTAGCCTTCTCTTCGACCATAACCGTCATCTCACGGCCTGAGATGGGGTTGCGCCTCTTCTCAACTTCACCCACCAGAATCGGCACTTCCTTATCGAGGGGGGCAATCTCGAAGTCGATGCCCTGCACTCGTCCCTTCCCGCGAATCAGGTCTTCATCAACCCGCCTGAGCAGCGAGAGGATGCTTGCCGAATGGAGGCTCGAATACTTCAGAATCTCTTCGACAAAGGCCTCGGTCACTTCGACGCGCTTGCGAAATTCGAGATAACTGTAGGCTTCCGAGAGGATCGTCAGTCGGTTGCGCAGTCCGACATAGTTGTTTCCGAACATCGGACGGTGATCAAAAGTTCGCCATACCGGAGTCAGCGGCTGCTCCGCCGGTTGGGCGGCCCGCCCGGACCGTTGCAGCTCAAAATTCTCGACCTCGCGATTGAGCTTTTCGACGGTGGCAAAGTTGCCGTAATAGTAGCTCCGGAAGCCATGGTTGCGGCGCAGCGCACGGTTGATAGCGGGGAGCATGCGCTGTCGCTCATAGTCGATCAGTCGCTGGTCGGCATTCGGATTGAGCATCGGTGAGTAGGTCAGATGGTATCCGTGGTACGAGCCGTTAGAGGTGTGCAGATCGACCGTCAGATGCGGATCCCATCGATTCATCAGCCCAACCAGCGCGCGCGCCTCAACCGATTCAAGTTTCATATAATCCCGGTTGAGATCGAGCCCGCGTGCGTTCTCGCGGGTGCCGACGCCGTTGATTGGTCCATGCTGCGCCGTGCGCATCTTGGGATCGATGCGTTCATTCCCGTCAGCGTTATAAATTGGAGCGATGAGGATGACCAGCTTGCGCAGCAGGGGCCGCAGATCTCCGGTCACCAGGCGGCGTGACAGCTGGAGCATGGCCTCTTTGCCCTCGACCTCACCCGCGTGGATATTGGCCATAATAAAGATGAGCGGCTTGCCGCTCTGACGAGCTTCAAGTGGCTGCATGACCGGTGGATCAGAGAGGATCATCAAGGGCAGGTCGCGGCCCTCTTCCGTCTGACCAAATGTCACCAACCGCACGACATTGCTCTTCTTCTGGAGCGAGGTGATGAACTTCATCACATCATCGTAGCGACTGGTCTCTTCAAAATTGGTCTCTTCGGCCTTTGAGCGGAGAGTCGGTTCCGTCTTATTTCCCATATTGTTCTCCAGAGGCTTGCTTATCTCCTTGGGGGATTGTGAGAGGAGAAGGCTCAACAAGAGTAGCGGTAGCATCGCGTCGACCCCCGACTTAGTTGAACAGAGTAAATTTGAGACTGGCAATCTTGTAGAACCAGCTCAAGAGAAGAATAAAAAGAAAAGTATATACGAAGATCGTTCCCCGGCGCGAATGAACAAGTTTGTCGAAATCGATTCTGAGGTAGATCGCCGGAAGGTTGAGGCAGAGCAGGGTTAGTGCCGTCAGCAGGACGAATAGTCCGAGTGGTTGAACCCGCAGTGAGGCGGTCCACTCACCCCGCACGGCCAGGGCGAGGCTCGTCGTCAGACCACAAAAGGGACACGGAAGACCAGACAGCGTCAGCATTGGACAGGCTGGTAGCCCTAACTGTCGGTGTGTTCCAACACCATCCACGGCTGGTTCAAGAAGCCGCGCCCCGATCAGTCCGAGGAGCGCAAAAAATCCGGACAGACGAAGATTCATCCCTCCAGGAGTCCCCATTCGTTTCAGTTCAGCAGAATCATTCAACACGGAAAAATTTTCTCACAGTAGCCAGGATTCGAAAACATTTTCAATCATCGTCTTTGTGTCGTGGCGCTGGAGGGACGGCGAATGGAGGCAGGGGCACCACCGGCCAACATTACAATACGTTCAAAATAAAAAAGCGCGGAGTCATCCTCCGCGCTTTCTTGTTCATCTGCCATCGAATCTCTCTCATTGCCGCTTGAAGAGATTCATAATCCGCCGAGCCTGACCCTGGAACATCGACATTCCACCGATGTATCCATACCCGACCAGAAAGATCAACAGAAAGGGGATGGTCGCGTAAATGTGGCTTCGGTAGGCGTAATAGACCGCAAAGACAAAGTAGGCGGCGAACGACAGTTCGAGATACGGCAGCCAGCCCTTGCGGCGCCGGTACTTGCGGGCCACCTGTAACCAGTTGTCCTTGTTGCTCTCGACTTTGTACTTCGGAGTACGCACAAAGCTCGATTTGATTCCGAGCAGCGCCTCGAGAACTGCCCGCGTGTTCGAGAAGACCATCCCAATGCCGACGGCCATTGCCAAAGGAATGAGCCAGAGCCGCTTCTTCTCATGCGGATAGCGATACCAGATTGCCGTCCCGTAAAAACTGACCACCGAGATCGTTGCAAAGATCATCAACGGGGCATCAAGCAGGAACATATGGAAAAGTCCCTGGTTGAAGCGCACGATGAGAATCGGCACATGCAGCAGGCTGAGCAGGATCAGCAGAACGGCGGCGCAGTTACCAAAGAGTCGGAAGAAGAGTTCAACCTTCTGCTGCAGGCTGAGGGTTGGATGGTGCCAGATGCGCGGCATCAGCTTCAGCCCAACCTGGACCAGACCCTTGGCCCACCGACGCTGCTGGGCCTTGAAAGCATTGATCTCGACCGGCAGTTCAGCCGGAACCTCATCGTCAACCAGATAGACGAATCTCCAGCCCATCAGCTGGGCGCGAAAGCTGAGGTCGGTATCCTCGGTCAGCGTGTCGTGTTGCCAGCCACCGCTGTACTCGATCGCTTCCCGTCTCCACATACCAGCCGTTCCATTAAAATTGAAGAAGGCCCCGGTACGATTCCGTGATGTCTGCTCGACCACGAAATGGCCATCGAGAAAGACCTCCTGCAGCCGCGTCAGCAGTGAGTAGTTGGCATTGATGTGGCCCCAGCGCATCTGAACCATGCCAATCCGTTCGTCCTTAAAGAAGTCGACCATCTTCCGGAGCGTCTCCGGCTTCGGCATAAAGTCGGCGTCAAAGACGGCGATCAGTTGCCCTTTGGCCAGCTTCATCCCGTTCTCGAGCGCGCCCGCCTTGAAACCGGTCCGGTCGGTCCGGTGAATGTAGTGGATGTCGAAGCCACGCTCCTGGAAGATCTGCACCGTCTTCTCGGCGATCTTCACGGTCTCATCCGTAGAATCGTCAAGCACCTGAATCTCAAAGCGATCGCGGGGGTAGTCGAGTTTGGCCACCGACTCGATCAGTCGCTCGACCACATACAACTCATTGAAGAGCGGCAGTTGTACGGTGATCCGTGGCAGCTCCTCCTCTGTGAAGCGGGCTGACGGTTCTGGTCTGACGTTTCGATACCGCCAGAACTGGTAGACCATTCGCAGGCGGTAGATGCCAAGAATCGCCAGCAGCAGAAGGATTCCAAAATAGAGCAGGATGATGAACCAATCGAATCCGTCCAGCGAGTAGAGGTAGCTGATGTTGTCTCGGCCGTGGCGAAGAATTGGGTCGAGCGCAATTTTGACCTGATCAGGTAGCGGGGCCTGCAGAAGAAGAGTGGATATATTCATATCAAATTCGTACCAATCAAATTCGTACCAAACGTTGTCCGCAAAACTAACGGCGCAGCGAGGACTTGACAAAAATCAATAATAACTTGACTCGTCACGTTGTCAAACCCCCCGCCTCCGCTCATCCCCCAAAAGTAGGGGTGATGAGCGGAGGCAGAGGGCCATCGATGCACGGCCCCGCCTCGCGTCTGCGCCCTCACCTCACCCATTACTATCGTGGCGCGACTGCCGCGTTAAAGAGCGTGAAGATCCGTGAGAAGAGATAGTTCTTGATCTCCCGGTCAAGGCCGAGCGTGTTCTGCACGACTCCACCGTCCGTGGGCTTGCTTGTCGTCGCGTTTGTGTTGAACGCAATGACATAGGCGGTACGCGATTCGGGCCGGATATAGAAGTGCGAAACGAAACCGGCCTGTTCGCCGTAGTGCCCATAAAACTTCATTCCAAAGTTCTCTTCGAGCAGAAATGAGAGTCCAATCGAGTCTTTTCGATCCTGCCCGGTCTGTTCAGGGAGTCCACCCGCCTCAATTGGAAGCTGGGGATTGAGCATCTCGAGCAGAGTGGACCGCTTGAGGATCTGATCGTAGAGGGGCTGCCGCGGCGGATCACCCAGCAGAAAGTTGAGATACTTGACCATGTCTGACAGCGAGGCGTTAAGTCCGCCATTGGAGACCGTGATGCCGGTATCGGGATCGAACGGTGCCGGGGTCAGCTGACCGTCACGCAGATAGTAGCCGGCCGCCCGATCCCTGAGCAGGTGGGGCGGAGTGCGATCGAAGTAACTCCGGTGCATCTCGAGTGGCTTGAAGATATTCTTGTCGATGTAGACCTCAAAATCCTCGCCACTGACAATCTCGATCACCCGGCCAAGAAAGATGACACCAGGGTTAGAGTAACTGAACCGGCTCCCGGGCTTGAACTCAATCTCGGTGTAGGGCAGCATCGCGACGATCTGTGACCATTCACGCGGCTCGAATGGGTGCCAGGGCTTGTCTCCACCCCACGGCCAGGTCGGGTTCCGGAGCCCCGCGCTGTGCGACAGCAGATGCTTTAACCGCACTTCACCCATCGAACCATGTGGATTATGAATCCGGTTCAGTTCAGGCAGATACTTGATGATCGGATCGTCGAGCGAGATCTTTCCCTGATCACGCAATTGCATGATTGCGATGCCAGTCAGCGTTTTTGTGATCGATGCCCAGTGAAAGATGGTGTTCTCGGTAACGGTAGTTCCCTTGTCACGATCGGCCAGGCCATAGAACTCCTGGGCCACGACTCGCCCATCCTGAATCAGCATCATTCCGCTTCCAACAATTCCGTGAACCTTCATCGACTGCTCATAGAAGAGCTTCAGGTCACGCCTCGTCTGGGCGAACCCACGGGGAGCCTGGCCCCGGCTCACCTCAAATGGATAGGCAAAAGTCAGCATCACGACCACCAGCAGAACAAGTATCTTTCTCATCAGTCTCCCTCTCCAGCAGAGTTATCATACAAAGAATAACGACGCATACATTACCATTTTACCGGAACAACTCATAAATGAAGCCAATTGGTGTGACCAGCCGCCGGATGAATATTAATCGGTAAAAAGAGACATTTACTTGACTTGGATCGAAGTTTATCGATAGAACATGGGTGCTGCCGTCAATCGTTCTTGAATCACCAGCAGGATCAAGTCACGCGGGGCCCTTAGTTGTCCGTACTTCGCCAGTACCCTGTCGCTACTCAGCCTGAGCTCTGGAAACACTGCGCTCGACCAACCAGTTGTTGGTCAGCTTCGATTGACGTGGATCTCAGCCAATTAAAGATCGGTAGCCAACATAATCCGAATGGAGTCTCTATGCAACAACGTCGTATAGACTCGATCCTCACGCCATATGTACAGGAGACAGATCCATTTGAGCGGGAGCGGTTGCTCGAAGAGATCATCTCTGGTCAAGCCATACCCGTGGTGAGACGTGTGCTTCGCCAGCAACTGGGTTTCCGCGTCAGTCTGCCTGGGCGCGAAGCTAACAACTCGGAAGCCGATGATCTGCTGCATGAAATTGTCGCACGAATCATTGAACGATTACGAAGCCTTCACACACTCGAACCTCATGGGTCACAAGGTGTCATTACTGATTTCATCTCCTACGTCAGTCGTGTCGCAAGGAATCTCTGTTACGACTATCTTCGCGACAAGTATCCACTGCGACATCTTTTAAAAAGTCGCGTTCGTTATCTGCTCGGGCGTAACCCCGCCTTCGGACTATGGAAAGATGATCAGTCAACCATCATTTGCGGATTGGCAGAATGGCATGGTCAGCCGGTTCGGAAGGAGAAGGTTGGCGATGAGCAGCTGGTTGAGCTCATAAAATCACGCTATCAGATCAAACAGGGGAGATCGTCCGAGTTGCTCCTGCGGGTGGTCAGCGACATATTTGTCGAAACAGGTACACCGCTGGTCATTGACCGCCTCGTCACACTGGTGACCAGAGTCGTCGAATCGAACGAAATGGTCATCGACTCACTTGATTCAGAGCACGACCAGTTACAGGTTACACTGCCTGATCAACGGCCACTGGTCGATCAGAACCTTGTCGATCGTGAGCGTTTGAAAAGGCTCTGGAATGAGATTCTCAAGCTGCCTCTTCTCCAAAGAAAGGTGGTTCTTCTCAGCACCATTGATGGCGTCCAGGAGGACCTCTGGAGCATCTTTCTTGAATCCGAAACCGTCACCCGCGCCAATATTCTTGAAGCGCTCGCCATTTCAGAAGAGGAGTTTCAACGACTCTGGTCCGGTATACCACTCGACGTGGCCGGACTCGCCAACTACCTTGGGATAGGTCGCGATCAGGTTATTCGCTCAAAATATTACGCCAGACAGAGGCTCAAAAAGGGGTTGGCAAACTTCAGGCGTGGTGAAAAATAACGGGCGTGATAAAGAGAGAAGATGGTGAAGCGCAGAGGTTGTTGCGCTTCACCATCTTCTTCACCATCCGCGGAGAGGCTACTTACTGCTCTGTCCGGTAACGATGATTGGCCCGTTATGCTGACGAAGGAGTTCGTTCAGCTTGGGGATGCGCTCATTGATCAGCTTCTCAGCCTCGCTGACCACCGCCGTGGCCCGCGGTTGAAGTTCAGACAGATACTCCTTTTGCGCTGGTGTTGGTCCGGCATTGACACCCTGAATCGAGAAATAGAGCGAGCTGAGTTGATCGACGATCTGTGATGATCCACGGTACCCCAGCCCGTCGGCGCGCGGAGCGACCATCTTACCGATCATCTCCTCGACTACCTTCGATTCCGCCTTGATCGCCGTGAGCAGGGCGGCCGGCGGATCGGTCATCTGCTCGCGAACCGTCTTTTCGATCTGGCGCAGTTGTTCGCTCACTCCATCAAGTTTACGAAGGCTCTTATTGGTCGCGGTGATGAGATCGCGCAGGGTCACCGCCATCTCATACTGTTCGCGCAGTGCCGCGGCGCTGACGGAGACCGTCGGGTCGACGGTCACCTGGATCTTTCGATCCTGCTTCTCATCGCCAACAACGAGCCTGATCGTGTAGGTGCCGGGTAGAACTGCATGTCCGCGCGTGCCACCGCCGCCGCGCTCACCCTCGGGAGCAGACCGACGGCGTCCCGGTCCTTCTTCACCCAGATCCCAGCTTGTGCGGTTGAAACCGGCTTCACGCGGAATACTCGTCAGCTCGCGGACGACCTTGCCTGTCTCGTCAAGGATCTCGATGGCCACGCGGCTCTTCTGATCCGGTTTCTCTTTCAGATAGTAGGTCAGCAATGCTCCGGAGGGTGGATTGGGTCCGGCAAATGGTTTGTCACCGATGCCATAGCGGGTGAATCTGGTTGTCAAGCGCATGGCCGTCCGTGGTTCGAAGAGGTGGCTTCGCTTCTGCAGCAGGTCCGGCGCCGTCTGTTGAAGCGCCGTCGCATCATCAAAGATCCAGAAGCTTCGTCCGTGGGTGGCGAGTATGAGATCGTTCTCCCGTGGGTGGACGACAATGTCGTGGATCGCCACCCGCGGCAGATTCTTCAAGCCGAGTTCAATCCAGTTTTTGCCCCGATCATACGTCGCGTAGAGACCAATCTCGGTGCCGGCATAGAGGAGCCCCGGTTGTCGCGGATCCTCTTTCAGGACGTGTACGTAAGCATTGCCCGGAAGATTGCCGGAAATATTGGTGAAGCTCTTTCCGCCATCGGTCGTCAGATAGACATATGGTCGGTAGTCATCGAGCATATGTCGATCAAAGGAGACGTAGGCGACATCCGGCGAGGTCGTCGAAGGTTCGACATGGGAGACGGAGGAGAATTGGGGCAGGCCGGAGATCCGCGCGGTGAGATTGCTCCAGGTCTGACCGCCATTGGTGGTCAGTTGAAGCTGACCATCGTCCGTGCCAACCCAGATTGTGCCGGCGCGACGTGGAGATTCATTGACGCTGATGATCGTGCAATGGTACTCCGCCGTGGTGTTCTCCGTGGCGATCGGTCCCCCGGCTTCCTTCAATTTTGCCGGATCATTGGTCGTCAGGTCGTCACTGATCTTCGTCCAGGTCCGCCCAAAGTCTGACGATTTGAAGAGGACATTTCCGGCCAGATAGACCGTGGTTCGATGGTGTGGGGAGAAGACCAGCGGTGAGTTCCAGTGAAAACGATACTTTTGATTGGCCGCGGCGCCGCCACTCCCGCCAACCCACGGTTTGACCAGTTGCTGTTCGCGTGTCCGCATGTCGGTCAGGACGACGTTGCCTCCCTGCGAGAGCGAGAGATAGAGATCTGGATTGTCGGGATGGTTGATCACTTTGAAACCATCCCCAAAGCTGACCATTCGCCAGTCGTCATTGAGGATGCCCGCCGGTTCACGTGTCCGACTTGGCCCGGTCCAGCTACCGTTGTCCTGCATTCCACCCATGATCTGGTAGAAAGGAAGGCTCTGATCGGCGAAGACGTGGTAGGGCTGCCCGATCGGAAGATTGTTGACGTTCTCCCAGGATTCGCCCTTGTCGTAGCTGACGGCGACGCCACCATCATTTCCGGCCCAGATCCTCTCCGGGTTGAGCGGATCGATCCACATCGTGTGATAGTCGATGTGGATGCGCGGGGCAATCACCTGGTGGGTCCGGCCGCCATCGATCGAGACGAAGAGCGGTGAAGAGATCGAATAGACGCGGTTCTCATTGACCGGATCGACGCGCAGGTCAGTGTAGTAGAAGCCGCGTGAAACGATGTCCGCCTGTTTGCTCATGAGACGAAAACTCGCGCCGTGATCATCCGATCGGTAGAGGATCCCCTCGTTGCTCTCAGTGATCACATAGACGACGTTGGGTTTGCTTGGGGCGACTTTGATCCCGATCCGTCCCATCAGCTTGGGTAGTCCATTGGTCAGTCGCTTCCAGGTGCGGCCACCATCGATCGATTTGTACACGCCGCTCTTCTCGCTGCCACTGACAAAATTCCAGGGCTTGCGCTCAAAGCGCCACGTTGCCGCATAGACGATGTTTGGATTGACCGGATCGATGTCCATATCGGCGATGCCGTGCTCGGGATCGAGGTAGAGGGTCTTCTGCCAGGTCTTTCCGCCATCAGAGGTGACAAAGACGCCACGTTCTTCGTTGGGACCGAAGGCATGCCCGAGTGCGCCAACAAACACAATGTCGGAATTGTGGGGATGAATGAGAATTCTCGAGATATGGCGGGTATCTTTCAACCCGAGATGCTGCCAGGTCTGGCCGCCATCGTTTGAACGATAGACGCCGTCTCCAAAAGAGACGCTGTTGCGTGGATTGCCTTCACCGGTGCCTGCCCAGATCACTTCCGGGTTGCGCGGGTCGATTGCCAGGTCGCCGAGTGAGATCGTCCCCTGCCGCTCAAAGATTGGTTGCCAGGTGATGCCGCCATTGACTGTCTTCCACAATCCGCCGGATGCGGACGCCACATAGACAATCTTCGGGTTGCCCGGAATACCCTCGACATCGGTCACCCGTCCGGCAAAGATGGCCGGTCCGATCGAGCGCCATTCAAGTTTATCAAAAGTACCCGCGGTCTGCGCCAGGGCCGCTGTCGAGGCGACGATGACCAGGCAGAGGAGCGGGAGCCGCATCAGAATTCTGTTCATAAAAGTTATGCCTCCGGAATGTTCAAGTGATCACTAGAGAATCTAGCGATTTGGAGATGTAAAATCAAAAGGAGGCGGGGAGGTCGGCCGATGCTGATAAAGTTTGAGCGGGTCCAATGGCTTCAGTCGAACCGTGTTGGGCGGTCGACGATCTGGTAGAGCTGGCCGGCCACCAGTTTCAGACAGTAGCGTTCACGGATCAGGCGCAGACCACTCTCTTCACGGCTCCGACCACGAGCACCGTGCTGCCATAGTTCAGGGTCGAAGTCGACATAGACGATGCGACCGGCGAGCAGCAGATCATCAATTGCCTCGCCAAGTTTATCGTCTGGCCATCCGGATCCGGGAGAGATTGTTTTCCAGGATGGTCGGGCTTCGATTCCGGCATAGAAGTTGACCAGTGGCGACCGCGCCCCAACGATGAAGCCGGAATTCCAGGGAAAAGTGCGGATCCGCTCGAGGTAGGCGGCCGCCGCGCGCGCGTGATGGTCCTGCCAATAGAGAGATGGAGAGATCTGGACAAAGCTGACCATCGTCAGGATAGCCAGACCACTGGTCAGCAACGCCGTCCGCCATGGTGCGTGACGAAAGAGCTCGGCCAGCCCCCAGCCACAGACCGGCGCCAGTCCAACCATGCCGGTCAACAGATAACGCGGATTGACCGAGAGATCGTGATTGATAAGCATGACCAGATCGGCAAGCAACCCCAACATCCCCAGCACCAGCAGTGTTCGCCGCTCTCTGCGGGGCCAGAGGAGGGCGAAGACGAGAGGGACGAGAATCACTATCGCCACAGAGCATTCATAGGCATAGTCGCTGAAGAGACTAAAATTGCGGATCGTCACTGGATAGAGACGCCGTTCCGCGGCGCTCAGTCTGTACCAAGTCGCCACCTCGTTCCAGTAGAGAAAACCACGTCTGAGGATCCAGAAGGCCATCCCACTCAACGCCGCAAGGATCGCCAGAAACATCGATGCACTGGCCAGGCGCCAGCGGTGGCCGGAAAGGAGAATCGCCAGCGGAATGAAGGGGAGGTAGAAGACGGCAATCTCGCGGACATTGGCGCTCAGCCCGATCAGCACCGCGGCAAGCATTATCAGGCCGGGATGACGCCGTGGCAGGCTGCGGACCAGAAACCACAGGGACCAGCTGAGAAGACATAGTCCGGGAATCTCACTCATTGAACGGCCGCTGTAGATCACATAGTAGGGTGAGAGCGCCAGCAACATTCCGGCGAAGAGGCCGGCCAGGCGGCTTCGTGTCAGCTCGTGGGTCAGCGCATAGATGCCGGCCACCGCCGGTCCACTCAGCAGAATAGAGCCATAGCGCAGGATCAGGTAAGCCTCTTCGTGGTGGATCAGATGAAGGGTATGGAGGACTCGCCAGATGAGGTGATTGTAGCCGATAAAGAGGGCGCGACCGAGACCAAGCGCCGAGGGCAGCCCCCGGACAACTCCGACGGTGTAGTCGAAACCGTCCCAGTCTGAAATGAAGGGATCCTCGAACTTCCAGGCCAGCCACCACGAGATGATCATTAGTGGGGCAATGAAGCGGTAGTGCGCGGCGGGGCCAGATCTGGACTCAACCTTTGGGTGCGTAGTATCCACGTCGATGCCTGATCCGGGCTTCTTTGCGATTGGCGAGGCGAATCTCAATCTTGCGGAAAGATCCATCGGTCGCCTCATTGCGCGGTTCATAGGCTAACAGGTACTGCTGGCGAAGATCCTGCTCGAGTTGGATAAAAGCCTGATCGAGATCGCGCGCGCGGCGGGGGAAGACGGCACGTCCACCGGTCGCCTCCGCGAGCTTTTTCAACGCCCCTTCGTTGACTCCGCCAAATCCCGGATCGCCGATGCCAATGGCATAGATGACCACCTCGGCGCGGAGCGCTTCATCGATCGCCTCACCGATCTTCATGCGGCTCGTCGTATCGACGCCATCGGTGAGCAGGATGATTGTCTTGCGCCCCGGTTCACGGGCCAGCAGGTCGGAGCAGGTGGCGACGACCGAGTCCCAGAGCGAGGTCCCACCCTGTCGTGATCCGCCATTGATCGGTGGTGTCGCTCCGCCAAAGACTGAGGATGGCGGAGGCGCCACAACGCTCAGCTCCTCGAGGCCCCTCCGAACCCGCGCTGGATTCGAGGTCATCCCCTGGACAACCGTCGCCTCACCCTCAAACTTGATTACCGCCGCGGTATCCTTGCCGGGACGCAGCACCGCATCGATGAAGTTGCCACCGGCATCCTTGAGCAGGGGAAGTGTGTACCGCTCGCTCCCACTGACATCGATCAGCATCGCCAGCGTCAGCGGCAGGTCGAACTCTTTCCTGAAGGTGAAGATCTCCTGCGGCTCCCCATTCTCGAGAATCTCGATCTCTTCCTTCTGCAGATCGCCGAGATACCGGTTCTGTTTGTCAAAGGCGCTGAAGAGCACGTTGACCAGCTGGGTGCCCAGCCGGATCGTCGCTTCCTCATCTTCTTTAACCGGAGGTTTCTGCTTCGGATCCTGGGGAGGCTTTTGACCCTGACCCTGGCCCTCGCCGGAGAAATCGACTCCCTCGACTCGCGCTGCTCCACTCATTCCAACCAGAGTTGCCGTCACCGTCAGACTCAATAAAAGTCGCGATATTCTGTTCATCGAAACCCCTTCCTCTGCCGGTGACCGGTCGATATCGACTACTGGCGGACTCCAAATGACCGGGGTGGCAGGGCCGAATAGCCCTTTTTGGCGCGAATACGGTAATTCTTGTAATTGGGAAGCCGGACTTCAATCGTCCGAAACTTGCCATCGAATCGTTCATTGCTCGGTGAGTACGAGAGGATATACTGGCTGCGCAGCTCGATCGCGATACGCGTAAAACTGCGCTCAAGTTCGATCACCTCAGCCGTGAAGAACGCGCGACCGCCAGTGTCTTCAGCCAGTCGTTTGATGTCCTTGTCTTCCTGGCGGTCAACGGTGCCGGCCTGAACGCCGAAGAAACCGCCCGCCTTGGTGCTGATGACAAAGATTACCGTCTCGGAACGCTGGGCGATATCGATCGCCTCATTAAGACTCTTTTCACTGATCGTGTCTTCGCCATCGCTGATGATGACGATGGCGCGACGCCGACCAGTCAGGGCAAACATCTTCTCTTCACAGATCTGGTAGACAGCGTCATAGAGCCGCGTCTCCCCCTGCGCCTTGACCTTGTCGATCGCCTTCGTCAGGAGGTCGAGTCGATTGGTAAAGTCCTGGTGCAGTTCAACCTGCGAGTCGAAGGTGGCAAAGAGCGCCCGGTCACGGCGTGAGGTGAGCATAGTCTGGAGAAAAGAGACCGCTGCATCCTTCTCGAACTTTAACTTAGGTTTGACACTGTTCGAGGTGTCCATCAGAACAGCGATGTCGAGGGGAAGCTCGGTCTGCGAAAGAAACGATTCAATCTTTTGCGCTTCCCGATCTTCCATAATCTCGAAGTCCTGTTGCTTGAGGTCGATCACGAACCGTCCGGATTTGCTGTCGCTGACCGTAATCGGCAGGCGGACGTTGACGGTGACCGTCGAGATCTGTCCGGGAGCGGTATCCTGCTGTTCCGCCGGCTTCTCTTTTGGCGGACGGTTCTCGCGGGTCGGATCCTGAACCGGTTGCTGGGCCTCTACTCGCTTCCCGTCTCCCAGGCCGAGACCGGCAAAAGAGATCACGGTCAGCAGCGCCATAATGGTCAGCATCACCCGCGTGACGTTTGTGGTCGATCCTTCATTTCCCTTGATCATCCGGTTCATGAACCTCTTCATCCTCCATTCACAACGATCCTCAGAACGAATCTGGAATTATAGTTTGCATCCGACCGGGGCGTAAAGTGAAGCACCCCGGCGGCTTCTGATCAAATTTTGAAAGATTCCGGCCCCCGCAACACCCGCAAAAAAGAGAAGAGGCAGATCCGGCCCGGGATATCCCGGTGGGACCTGCCTGACAGATTGCCGAAGGTATGGTGACGCGGGCCGCTCGAACGCTTCCTCAAACGCCATTGGACGGGCGGCGGATGAGAAGTGCGGCCGCTAATTGGCGGGCGGAGCCGGTGCTGCACCGCCACCAGTTCCCTGGCCAGACCCTTGAAAAGAGCCAATAGGTGAACCTTCACCGCGCGGCAGCGGGCTCGGAGTCTTCGACTCATTGAAGCGGATCGTGCCGTCCTCGGTCACATTGTAGTCCTTGTAGGCGGTGTTCGCCGTCGAGCGGGTTGCCTGAACGCAATATTGATCCGGTGTCGCTTCGGTTGCGGTATAGACGTAACCGCTCACCGGTGAGCCACTCGAGTAGTTCGCATCGATCAGGGCGGCCTCATTCAGCTCTTTGAGTGTTCCAAACCGCCCCTTCATGGTGTTGTAGAGCGACTCGTTCTGATGAATGGTCCGTAAAGAATTGATGGTCGCCGTCTCACGACCAATTTTCAGATTCTCCAGCAGTTTGGGGACGGCAACTGCCGCAAGAATTCCAATGATCGCCACGACGATGAGCAGCTCCGTCAGTGAGAATCCGGCTTCATGCCGGCGTTGCAAACGTCTTTGTTTCATAAACCAGTCAAGCTCCTTTTTTGGCAATTCGGTAGCGGGATTCGGTTTGATCCTTCAGTGTCAGCCTCTGTTCCGCATCATCGGGGATAGTTTGGCATCTTTGACTTGACCGACGCGGCACGACTTCAGACCAACCAATCAGATCAGCGCAATATTACACCATCAGGTGACGGACGAGAAGTCTCACTTTCGGCCGCTACCACTGCGGGAATAAATGTAGAGTCCGAGCAGGAGAAAGAGTCCCGAGAGACAGGCCCAGGCGAAAGCCCACAGCCAGGCCGGGATGAGCGTGACCTTCTCCATAATCAGGGCGTCGCTGTGAATCCCGGTTCGTCGCGAGACATTAATCAGGGTTTGCAGGTCGAGGATGGCGTTGATGCAGCACTGAACCGCCAGAAAATTGAGCAGGAAGTGGCAAAAAAAGAGTCGACTCAGGGCGGCCACGAAGAGCCCAAAGCTGATTACTGAACCGAGGGCGAGGGTGAACGGGTCGTCCGAAAAGGCAAAAGTAACGATGATGATGACGAAGGAATTAATCGAGAGCATCCGTTCGGCCAACTGACTGTATCGGCTCAGGGCCAGGAGAGTTGCGCCATAGGCACAACTCGTCAGATAGCCGGCGCTGGCGATCAGTAGTGGGTGACCGCCCCGGGTGTAGGTCTCACCACTGGCGTTGGCGTAGACCACCAGCTGCTCGACGGTGCCATCGGTCAGGATCGCGGCGAGGGCATGTCCACCTTCATGAATAAAGGTTACAAAGAGCCGGAACGGGTAGAGCAGAACCCAGGTTAGTGGCAGGAACCAGAAGAGCGCCGAGACGGCGGTCGCGATGATCAGGTAGAAGACCGAACTTAAATCACTTGATTTTTTACCTTTGGGCATGAGCCTCGACACGGGTGCAACGAATGGTTGTAAAAAAGACGGATATCCGATGATCTTCGATCGCCGCGAAGATCGATCCGGCCACTGGGGGAGAACGATTCCAAGGGTACACAAGTTCGGAGAAAAAGTGGATGTGTGACGCCCACAAAAGACTCTTCTGATATATACTCAATTGTATTCCCCGGATCTTTTCCCGATCTTCTCCCCGATCTTATCCTAATGACAGCCGCAACGATCAGGAGGTCAACATGCGCAGTGGACAAAGTCGGATTAATCACCGCCCAGCAAAGATTGCCGTCGCTGCCGCGATGGTTCTGCTGATTCTCCTCTTCCTCGATTACCGTGGGCTGGTGGGGATATCGCAGGAGCGTGATGAGTCGTCCGGGCCGGGTGATCTCATCGCCCGCGTCAGCCTGGTTGCCGGGGAGGTCAGTTATCAGCGCATCCAGGAGTCGGAGAATGACTGGTACGAGGCGACGTTCAACCTGCCGCTTGGCGAGAGCGATCAGCTCTACTCCGGACCGGATGGCCGCGTGGAGATCCAGATCGGCTCGGGCAACGTGCTGCGACTGGCCCAGGATTCCAATCTTCGCTTCACCAGGTTCAACCCAACCCAGCTTCACCTCTCCCTGCCGGTGGGAACATTGACCATCCGCCTCGAGAATTTGGACCTGCCAGGGCTGGCTATGGCGGTTCCCTCGTCCGATCAGGAGAAGGTCGCGTCAAAGTTCAATTACGAGATCAGCACCCCGGCAGCCGCGATCACCCTCAACCGAAAGGGCCTCTACCGCGTCAATGTCGCCACAGATGGGACCACCGAACTGATCGTTCGGGAGGGACAGGCCGAGATCTTTCGGCAGGAGATCGGCAGCTTCATCGTTGGCGAGGGGCGCACGGCGCGCGTCGATGGCGCCGATCCGTCCATCTTTGCGGTCTTTAACCCGGCGACACCAACCGCCGATGACTGGGATCACTGGAACCAGCGGCGGGATGACGAGACGGCCCGGTTGGTCGCCCGGACCGCCGACGCTCCGGTGCCGAGTCAACTCCCCGGTTCCGTCGATCTCGACCGTTACGGCGAGTGGTTCGATACCCCTGAGTATGGCCGAGTCTGGGCGCCGCGGGGAGTCGATGCGGCCTGGTCGCCCTACCGGCTCGGCTACTGGCGCTGGTACGGGTCATACGGATGGACCTGGATCTCATACGAACCTTGGGGATGGGTCCCCTACCATTATGGACGCTGGGCCTGGCATCGCCAGCGGTGGTTCTGGGTTCCCTCCCAGGTTCTGCCTGGAAATCTGATCCTCGCTGGCCGGCCAGGCTCTGGCTGGCGCTGGTCACCCCATCTGGTGGCCTTCATCGGCTGGGGGGCGAGCCGCTATGTCAATGGCTATCGTGATGGGTTCCGGGATGGTTACTGGACCGGTTTCCGGGATGGTCGCGGCTGGCTTGGCTGGTGTCCGCTCGCCCCGGGTGAGGCTCGTAACGATCAACGCCCCGGTCGTGGCGATCGGCTTCGCAACTACCATGCGCCCGGGGGAGTGAGCGGCATCGAGGGCCGAGGCTTCACGGATGGCCGGATCGTCCGGATTCCAACGCGCCTTGTCGCCCCGCCGCGGGAGGCTCAATTAGCGGGGAGTCGTGGCGATCTGGGGATCGTCAGCGGAGTGATTCGCGAAAGGGATCTGCAGCCTAATCCATCATCCAGACCGACCCGCACCCCGCTCATTGAAAAGATCGAGTCCCGTCGCCCCCTCGACCTCTCGCGACCCCTTGTCGAGCGGCGACGACTGGAGATACCCACCCGGCGAGATCCACTCTCCACCTCCACCGGTAGCGCGGCAACCCCGAACCGCAGCAACGATCCATTCCCTCCGCCAGCGGTCCGGCCACCGGTCAGGTCTGGTAGCTATACCATTCCCCGCACGGGGACAATCCCCCGCCGTGAAGTGGAGCGGATTGACCGGGTTCCGCCGGCGATTCCCCGTCGCGCACCAGCCCCTTCGCGCCCCGGGATCTTCTCTCGTCCGGCGGGTTCTCCTCCCGTCGATAACGCGCCGCGACGGCAGACTCCACCCCCGGTGCGGTCGATCCCTCCACGCGCCCAACCGCCCGCACCAGCCCGTGGATCCGAGCCTCCGGCGCGCCCCACTCGCGAACCGGCGCCGGAGCGACCCCTCCGGCCTTCGCGCGAACTCCCGCCACCGTAAGATCACGGGCACTCAAGCGGGACTTTCATTAATAGGCGACTTGACAATCAGCGGCTGGGACGGATATCGTTCTCTTTTGTGTATAGCCCCCAGATTATCTTCGATTAAGGAGTTGAAAAGTGGCAAAAGGGCGAATCTCCCCGCAGGACCTCAAGCGGGATCCATTAATGGAACAGTATGTCAGCGCGTCGAACTGGTTCAAGGGACGGTCGCAGCCGGTCGTGAAATGGGCGACCATTGCCGCGATCGTCATCGCCGTCGCCGCCATTGCCTGGATCTTCACCTCGCGTCGTGAGTCGAATGCCCGCGAGGCCATGTCCGAGGCTTTTCGCTATCATGAAGCGGTTGTCTCCAACCCGATTCCGGCCAACGTCAAGGGATACGCCTTCACCTCGGAAGACGAGAAGGATCGCAAGGCTTACGAGGCTTTTCAGAAAGCTGCCGATGACTACCCCTCGTACAATGGCGAGGTCGGTCGCCTCTACGCCGCCGTTCACCAGCTCAACTTTGATCCAGATAAGGCTGATGTGACCCTCAGGGATCTTTCCAAAAATGACTCTGAAGTTGGAGCACAGGCAACGATGCTCGTCGCAGAGCGACTCACGGCTGCCGGCAAGCACGACGAGGCCCTCGCTGAGTACAATCGGCTCAAGACGAAGCCCTACAGCATTCCTGTCCAGCTGATTGACGCCGGCATCGCCGAGGTCTATGAGGCGCAGGGCAAGGCCAGCCAGGCGATCGATCTCTATTTTGGCATTGCCAACGATCCGCAGTGGCGCAGCACCCCTCTCGGGATCAGCGCGGCCAATCGGCTCTCGATTCTGGCGCCGGAAAAGTTTGATCAGCTCCCCGAGGTCCAGGCCGGATCGGCCTTTGCCTCCTCCGGCTTGCCGATGAATCCATAATAATTCCCAGGTTCGCCCGCTCCTGGTCGGCCATGATCGGGAAGTCTGGCGGGGCGACTGGCTGGCTAATCAGTTCAGCTGATCGCCAAACCAACTGGTAAACAGTCCGGCAATACAAAAAGACGAGAGCTCCAGTGGTATGGAGCTCTCGTCTTTTGTATCTTCAGACAACGCGGAACTGGCGCACCCTACCGGGCGCGTTCCTTCTCCTTCTCGCGGTCGAGCCAGAGGATTCCCTTTTCCATCCATTCGGGTTTCGCGGCACCCTTCAGGTGGAAATCGAAGAACTCCTGCAGTCGGCGCGTGTAGTCCTTCTGGTTCGGGCGTCTTCGCAGACCGTGATATTCCCCATTGTAGTTGAACATATAGGCCTCTTTGTTGAGTCGGCGCAGGGCCAGAAAATACTCGATTCCCTGGTACCACGGGACAGCATCATCATTGTCGTTGTGAACCATCAGAATCGGCGTCTCAACCCGGTGGGCCTGAAAGACGGGTGAATTTTCGATGAAGCGAAGCGGATATTCCCAGATGCTGCCACCAATCCGACTCTGCGTTCGCTCGTACTGAAATTGGCGTGGCAGACCGGTACCCCACCTGATTCCACTGTAGGCGCTGGTCATATTTCCGACTACCGCGCCAGGGGCGGCTGCTTTGAATCGATTGGTCTGGGTTACCATATAGGCAATCTGGTAGCCACCCCAGCTGTGTCCCTGGATGCCAATCCCGTCTTCCCTGATATACCCGCGATCGACGACCGACTGAACCGCCGGAAGAACACAGTTGAGTGCGCTCGCGCCAGGATAGCCGATCCGGTAGACAATGTCCGGCATCAGAACGATATAGCCATTGCTGACATAGAATGACGGATTGATCGAGGTTCCCGGACCCGGATTGACGAAGCGGTGCAGTTCGTCGGAAAGTTTCTCATAGATGTAGACCATGAGCGGATACTTGCGACGTGGGTCGAAGTTGTCCGGTTTAATGAGGACTCCGCTCAGCTCGACGCCATCAGTGTTGCGGAATCTGATCAGTTCGGCCTGCCCCCAGAGGTACTGGTCCTTCTGTCGCCCGGCATCGCTGACCTTGCGGATCGTCTTGAAACTGCTGTCAGTGACGTGCAGATCAGGGAACTCATCGAAGCGCGAGGCCGTGAGAAACATCAGATCGGCCTTTTTGGCCTTGGTTGGGGTCGAGAAGGATTTCGCGGCCATGACCAGTTTGACCGGGGAGCTACTGCCAGCGGACAGACGGTAGAATCCGCTGTCGCGAGTCGTCTCGTTCTCGGCCCGCAGCAGGAGTGGTTTGGATGGATCGATCGAACGCTCTTCCGGATCCAGGCGGACGTACCGGAACACGATCTTCTCGCGTCTCCCGACGCCGTCGGTAATGTTCCGGGCCCCCGTCCCGTTTGGAGCGATCTGCCAGATATCGTATTGATCGTAGATCAGGACTTCCCGATCATCACGGGTCCAGCCGGCAACTCCATACGGCGGTGGTGTGTTTGGGGTATCGTGATCCTCCTGCCAAAAGTTGACCTTGAGTGCGGCCGTCAGATTGACGATCTGTCCATCGGGAATGGAGACAGAGTTCCAGTGACGCCCATCATAGAAGACCGCGTACTTCCCATCAGGTGACCAGGAGAGCGGAAACTGGTTCTTTTCCCGCAGTTTGCGGCGATTGCCGTCAACCGTGTTGACCAAATAGATGTCGGAGTAGCTGGTATCCACCCCGACCAGCCGTCGGTAGGCACGATCATCCTGTCCAATGGCCCAGCGTCCATCGCTTGACGGGGAGACCGTCTCCATCGATTCATCGGCCAGAATGGTCAGTTGCTGTTCGTCGACGTGCCAGACCGCACGGTACGAGCGGTTGCGGTCCTGATTGGCGCGGACCTTCTGCATCGGCTGGATAAAATCGTCTTTCCAGTGCCACAGATCGGCAACGACCTTCTCCTCGCCTGGCGCCGCTGCGGCCTCGGCGGGGGGAGCGCTGGGACGCGCGACGCCAAAGAAGAGTCTTCTGCCATCGCGTGAGAAGCTCAGTCCACCTTTGTCGCTGATCACGCGATCAGACGGAAAAGCTTTGGTGGTCTGAGCTACGACCTCTTCTGCCTGGTTCGCCTGGCGCTTCCACAGATAGAGCTTGAACTTTGGCTGAGTCGCTGCCGCATCATCGCGATCACTGAGGAAGGCCAGCCGGGTCTGATTCTCATCCCAGCTCAGTTTGCTGTAGCGCCCTTTGCCGCTGAGCAGCGCGAGTGGCGCCGCCGGTTGAGCAGATCCGACACTGGTCACAAAGAGGCCATTCTTCTCCTCGTCGCGGGCCGCCACCGCGAAGAGAAGACTGCGTCCGTCTTTGCTGAAGTTGTACTCGAGCACCTCGGCGTAACTGGTCTCCTGGTTGCTCGCCAGATGACGGAGGAGCAGACTGCTTCCAAACTCCTTCTTGTTGGCGTTGCCAGCGGCGCCGGGCTCGGCAGAGCCGTTCACTCCCTCGAGAAGGACGGCAACGTAATCCCCAGCCTCCTCCGGAACCTGAAAATTCTTGACTCTTTCGATGCGGACAAGGGCGCCCGTCTCAAGATTGATCACCCCAAGGGCGTTCCGGGGAATCTCATCAGCCTTCTTCTTCTCGCGCCGCGCCTTGAGCACGGCCTCTTTCAAAGGCTCGATCGTGAAGAGGAGAAACTTGGTGTCGGCCGTAAAGACCGGTCGGGTCAAGCGATTCAGATTGGCCACCGCCGCCTGGGCCGCCTCTGGATCATCCGGCAGCGGTGCGGGTTGCCGCCATCCACGCGGAAATCGCCACTCCTTTCCATTGTCGAGCCGCCGCACGATCAACTCTCCATCTCCGTCTTGTGGGATCAGGTTGTAGGCAATGAATCGTCCATCAGCAGAGATCTGCGATCCATTCACTGATTGCCAGGAATCATAATCCTGGTGGGTGAGCGATCGTTTGCGCGGCCCGTTCTGTTGTCCCTCGACCTGCGTGGGAGCTGTCAGAACAGTCGCGAGCGAGATGAGCAGGATCGCCAGCAGGACGCGGCGATATGGAGAAAAGCCTTTATTGACCGACATTGTCGATGACTCCTTGTCCGGTAGTTTGCCAATAGTTTGGGAAGCGCTAGCGAGATAATGAATGAAGGTGGGACGGTCTGGCAAGGCGATCGAGATCGTCCTGGTTAGCGGGAGGTTACGGTGACGGCGGCGGTCTGAAAGGCTGGCTGACGGGTGAGGAGAGGGCGGCGCGCGGAGTAAGAGTGGTTCAGCCCCACATTGGACAACCGCGGTAGATGACCTGCCACCCCCGGGCGATGCTGGTGGTAATGGCTTCCTGATACTGCCGAATGGCCTCACCGCGTGTTGGGTACTCGCGCATGATCGGCTGACCTTCACGCGGATCGAGCTTGATGACCGCAATCACCGGCTTGACGTCATCTTCGGTATCGATCATCTCCACCCCGACCAGTCCAAGGAACGAGAACATGCTGTTTTTGGACATAATTGTGAGGTAGGT
>JBEAVZ010000519.1:0-3115 GCA_041160645.1 Acidobacteriota bacterium | reverse complement strand
ACATACTGGCGCATCGGTTCCGGCAATTGGGCAATTCGGTCGGGAGTCATCCGGTCGATGCCATCCTTGCCCAGCTCGGTCTTGTAGTGGTTGGCAAGCAGGCGCAGGTAGTTGTCGTGATACTCAAAAGAGGCGTAGAGATTCATCCAGGCCTCGTCAAGACGCTGGCGGGTCGGTGGATCGATGAGCCGTTCGACGACAAACTGATCGTCGCGAATGTACTTGATCTTCTGAACGAACTCGTCGTGCTCCGGAACATTGTAGGTGTTGTCGAATGGTTCGGGAATCGGATCTTTGTCGGCCGGAGTCGGCTCCCCGTGGGAATTGGGCGGAGTAAGACGGACATACTCCGTGACCCCCTCACGGAAGGCGCGATAACCGCGGCTCTTCATTTCACCAAGCAGTGCCCGGGTGGGTTGCCCACGGGTCCGACCGTCAGCCCGGTCGGCGACGAGAATCCGGGCGACATGATCGCGATTGCCAGTCAGCTCGGCCTCGAAATGGAGTTCGAGCAGACTCTCTTCCGCCGTTCCAAGTGTCGCCGGAAGCTGCAATTCGATGGCGACCGAGCCGGCCGCCACAAAATCACCGGCGCCAATCTGTGGACGACCATCCGGCGACTGACCGAGGCGGAGCCGGGCCGCCGTCTCCGGCGAGACCAGCGCTGGGAGCGGAACGGGTGGATCGGAGGTTACCCCAGGGGGGCCATTTGGCCGCAACCGCTTGAAGAGCGCCATGTTTCGCCAGATCAGCTCGGGTTGTCCGGGAACCGTCGGATTGACGGGGGCGACGTTGAGGAAGATCTTCACGCGCCGTCTTCCCTTCTCTCCGCTGATCGAGAAGGGGCGGAAGGTGAACTTCTGGGAGGAATTTACGTTGAGCGTGCGATCGGTAAACTCGAGGGGACTTTCGTCTCCGGCGCCGCCGGCCGCCACGTCGCCCCGTGCAAAGAGCCAGCTGGGCCAGGTGACGAGGTACATCTGGATCTCGGTGCAACCTGCCCGCACCGTCTTCTCGAGCTGGCCCTTTTGGTCAAGCTGGCCCTTTTGGTCAAGCTGGCCCTTGGCGGACACAGTCGGAACGGGCAGCCGCTCCCAGCGCGCAACGGCCTCGGCAAGTGGATGGCCGAGAGGCTCACCCCGCCGCGGAAGGTTGAGAACCTCACTGATGTGGGTGGCAAACTCCTTCGAGATGCCCTCTCCGGCCGCCAGGGAGGCCAGCGTCGCGGTGGGTCGACCGAGAGCCGCCCGATGGCGATACTGCCAGGCCACATAGAGCGCCTGACCATACTTTTCGAGACCAAACGGACGCCCACCCTCGCCAGAAACGGTTCGGAAACCGGCCCGCGCATAGATCTCGCGGATCCGCTCAACCGCCGCCAGCTCGAAACCAGTCTTTCCGGGATCGACGAAGAACTCGAGCGGGCCCGCGCCAATCACCGCGTGATCGGCAATGCGCCGGGCGGCCGAGAGGTACTTTTCAAGCGTGGCGTCCTGCATAAACTGGACGTCACCGAAACTGGCAAAACCCTCTCCACCGACCGAATCGGTGGCCGTATCGATGCCCAGCGCGGTGGTGTTGATGGGGATTCCGGTCAGATCTTTGATCGCGTAGAAGTACTCGCCGCTGGTCAAGCGGCGGACCGTCACCTCCCCCGGATCGCCTTCGTGGCGCTGCGCGTAGTCGGCGAGACTTGCCCCAACCCAGTCGATCACCTGCCGCCGCTCACTCTCGCTCGGGTGGGGCATCCCCTGCGGAGGCATGGTCTGCTGCTCGAGAACCGTGATCACCCTCTCCCATTCCTGAAAGTGCTCACCCGTGCTCGGACTGGCCATGAGCTTCTCGAGGTTCAAACCAGCCTTCGGGGAGTTTGCGCCATGGCAGGAGTAGCAGTTCTGCTCGAGGATGGTGCGGACCGTGGCCCGCGGATTGGTATCGGCCGCGCGGGGGGTAAGTGTCCCAAGTGACAGCCCACGTGACATGACGATGCCCGCCACGCATAGAATGATCAATGCCAGAAGTCTGATCAAACGCACCATTTTCATAAAGAAAGCGACCTCGTCAAGCGATGAGTCAAGCAATGAACCGGAACTGAACCAATCCTGGAGCCAGCGCGACCAAGACAATACCCGGAGCGGACATTGAAACCGATCAGAACCTATTTTGAAATTACACGGTAATGCAGGTAAGACCCAACAAATCTAGCTCAAATTGGCCCCTTTGGAAAGACTAAAAGTGGCACCAGAGGGAAACATTTAACATCTCTCCCGCCATATTGGCGCGCGAGACCTTGGTGGGTGATGACTTTATCCGGCTTGGCCTTGCCCACATCCAGAATTAGGTGGTATAAGCAGCGATGTCAGTAAAGGTCTGAAAGGTCTGCCTGAACGAGGATCAATCCCATCACTACTTTAAGACATACCCAGTCGCTTCGGATAGGGCCGGCGGCGGGTCTATGGAGATGGCAGCTGTGACCTAAAGTGAATCGTTTCATCGAACCAATCCGAAATCCGGCATCAAATCACGCCCGGTCAATCATTGGCGTGATCAGAAGGGAGTCTCACAAGTGGGATATCGAAAGACTGCAATATTGACAGGACTGCTGGTGGTCCTGGTAGCGATCGGCGGATCGATCTTCACGCCCCGACCGCAGGCGCAGAGCGGTCAGGCCCCGGTGGCCGACTGGCTGACTGACGGTGGAGATCTCGAAAGAACCGCCTGGCAGCGGAACGAGACGCTCATCTCGACGAGCAGCGCCAAGAACATGAAACTGCTCTGGAAGACCAAGCTCGACAATCAGCCGCGGCAGATGCACAACCTGCTGCCAGTGCTGATTGCCGGGCGGGTCGAGACGGCGAAGGGCCCGCGCTCGATCGTGCTGGCGACTGGAGTGACTGACAACCTCTACGGCCTCGATGCCGACAGTGGCGAGATCATCTGGCACACCAAATTCAAGACCGACTGGACTCCGCCAGCCGGGGGAGGGCGGGGAGCGGGAATCCTCTGCCCCGGGGGCATTACGGCAACCCCGGTGATTGGCCCAGCGGATAAGCCCGGCCATTACACTGTCTATGCCGCGGCCTGGGACGGGACGCTGCGCCGCCTCAACCTTGCC
>JBEAVZ010000490.1:0-6991 GCA_041160645.1 Acidobacteriota bacterium | reverse complement strand
ATTCGGTGGCGGCCCTCACCCCCCGATCGGAGCTGGAGGGAGACATGGGCGACTCGCTGCCGGGTCTCCAGGCGCGTCTGATGTCCCAGGCCCTGCGCAAGCTCACCGCCGTTGTGGGGCGGTCGAATACCTGCCTCATCTTCATCAACCAGATTCGTGAAAAGATCGGAGTCATGTTTGGTTCGCCCGAGACGACGACCGGCGGACGGGCCCTCAAGTTCTACTCCACCCTGCGCCTCGATATTCGTCGAATCACCCAGATCAAAGAGGGCGAGAACATCATCGGGAATCGCACCAAGGTCAAGGTCGTCAAGAACAAGGTTGCCCCGCCATTTCGCGAAGCAGAGTTCGACATCCTTTACGGTGAAGGCATCTCCCGATTGGGAGAGATCATCGATCTCGGGGTGGAGAACAAGATCGTCGAAAAGTCTGGTTCCTGGTTCTCCTATCGGGGCGAGCGGCTGGGGCAGGGACGTGAGAATGTCCGCAACATGCTCCGCGAGAACAAAGAGCTCTGTCAAAAGATCGAGGTGGAGATTCGGGCAGTGCTCGGCATCGGCAAGGCGGCCGCTGCTTCTGCCTCGTCCGGAGCAGCGCCCGGCACACCTCCGGCGGCCGCCCCGGCGGCTGGCCGGCGTGGCGCGAATCGGGCGAGTGAAGAGTAATCAGCCTCGCCTGGACGGATGAAGAGCTGAGTCAAAACCGGCGCGTGGCGGGCTGGCGGAATGGCCGGTCCGGCCACGCGCCTGATTCAGTTCCGGCAATTGTGGCCTGGTAATTTCAACTGGCAATTAACGTATGACCACGAGACTGACACACCTGGTAGATTGCGCGGGTTGAGCGTCTAAGCTTGCACCCGATGCACTTGCCCAGGTTCTGGGCAATCTACCAATACAAAAGAGAGATCCAAACCTGCTGGTTGGCTTTGAGCATGCCGACGATGCCGCAGTCTACCGTTTGACCGATGACCTGGCGATGGTCCAGACGGTCGACTTCTTCACCCCGGTCGTCGACGACCCGTTCGATTTTGGAAGAATCTCGGCGCTCAACTCGCTCAATGATATCTGGGCGATGGGTGGCCGGCCGGTCACGGCCATGGCGATCACCTGTTTTCCGCGGCAGGGGATCGATCTGGCGATCCTCGGTGAGATCATGCGGGGCGGTTTGTCGATCTTGTCCGAGAATGGAGTGGCGCTGGTTGGCGGGCACAGTGTGCAGAACGAGCAGATCATGTTTGGTTACTCCGTGACCGGACTGATCGATCCGCAGCAGCTGGCGACCAACAGCGGGGCGCGGCCGGGAGATGTCCTGATCCTCACCAAGCCGCTTGGGACAGGGCTCATCTCGACGGGCGTCAAATTTGGCAAGGCGACGGCAGAGATGGAGGAGCAGGCCCGCGAGACGATGTTGTCGCCAAACCGGCGCGGGGCCGAGCTGATTCGTCAGTTTGGCATCCGGGCGGCGACCGATATTACCGGCTTTGGCCTGCTCGGCCACGCGTGGGAAGTGGCCCGTGCGAGTGAAGTAACCTTCGAGATCGTGGCGCCGGCGGTTCCGCTTCTCGATGGGGCGCTCGAGATGGCGCGACAGCGTATGCTGACCCAGGGGGATCGGACGAACCGCCTCTACATTGGGGATGACGTGACGATCGCTCCCGCGGTCGCGGCGACCGATGAGGGCGCCCTGCTCAGTGCTTTCTTCGATCCGCAGACAGCTGGCGGATTGCTGATCTGTGTCGCCGCGGATGAGGCGCCGCGGCTCCTCGCTGAATTGCAGGTCGACTACCCGCACGCGGCAATAATCGGCCAGGTCCGCGAGCGTGGAGAGCGGTCGATGGTCGTCAACAACGGCTGAGTGGCCACCCCCTCCCAATGAGAGTAACTATCACCCGCCGAGCGCGGCGCTTTGGAAGCGCGGGCCTCACGCCTGGATCATCCCGCCACAACGCCGCTTTGAGATGGAGTGGCGAAACAGCTGGGCCGCGAGGGCGAAGTGCCGTTGATAATTGAGGACGTTCCCACCCCGCCACCCCCTTCAGGCGGCGAGCAGGGGCAGAATCCAAAGACTGGTGGGCCGGAGCCCCGCGCATCCAGAGCGGCCGGACTCGTAAAATGCGCTCGCCCTCAATCAAAAGTGGTACTTTGCAAAAGCCCCGGGGGCGCGAAGGGCAGCGGAGCGAATCTTGACATCGCCCCGCCCGAACCCCTACCATTCGCCTTCGTCTGATCGTGGACGGGCAATCGGCCGGTATCCTTACCAAGCACTCTTCTCGATCCCCCCGATTAACGAATACCAGTGATTGAAAGCAGGGAAAGATTTATGTCCAATCAAGCCAAGCGACGCGTCGGTATCCTCGGTGCGACCGGGACCGTCGGTCAGAGACTCATTCATATGTTGCGGAACCATCCCCTCTTCGAGGTCAGCGCTCTGGCGGCCTCGGATCGATCAGAGGGAAAGCGTTACGGGGATGTCTGCCAGTGGAAGTTGCCATTTGAGATGCCCGCCGTGGTGCGCAGTATGCCGCTCTTTCCGTGCAAGCCACCGCTCGATTGTGATGTGGTGATTGCCAGTCTGCCATCGGATATCGCCCTCGAGGCCGAGGCGGCCTTTGCGAAGGCCGGCTACCCGGTGATCAGCAACTCGTCGGCCTACCGGATGGCGGAGGATGTGCCGTTGCTGGTGCCGGAGATCAACCCTGACCATCTCGACATCATCCCGGCACAGCAGAAGAATCGGGGTTATGAGAAGGGATACATGATCACCAATCCAAACTGTACGACGATTGGTCTGGTGATCGCGCTGGCGCCGCTCCACCACCGGTTTGGGCTTGAGGCGGTCATGATGACCTCGCTCCAGGCGATCTCCGGAGCCGGTTATCCGGGAGTGGCGTCGATGGATATCATCGACAACGTGATCCCGTTTATCAGCGGGGAAGAGGAGAAGGTCGAGATCGAGCCGCAGAAGATCCTTGGGCGTGTCTCCGGGGCGGTGATCGAGGCGGCGCCGTTTCTGGTCAGTGCGCAGTGCAACCGGGTGCCGGTCCAGGATGGCCATCTCGAGTCGGTCCGGATCAAACTGGCCAAGCCGGCGACGATCGAAGAGGTTCGCGAGGCCTGGACCAGCTTTACCGGCCTGCCCCAGGAGCTGAATCTGCCGAGCGCGCCCGCCCAGCCGATCGTCGTCCGTGATGAGCGTGATCGTCCGCAGCCGCGCCTCGATCGTGACACCGGTAATGGGATGGCGACGGTCATTGGACGTCTCGGACGCGACACGATTCTCGACTACAAGTTCACCCTGATCAGCCATAACACGGTGCGCGGCGCGGCCGGGGCGGCGCTGCTCAATGCGGAACTGCTGGTCGCGCGTGGAATGCTGTGAGGCTGGCCAGCTGATCTGACCTCTCGGGAGACGGATATATGTTGATAGTCATGAAGTTTGGCGGGACCTCGGTGGGCAGTGCGGAACGAATCGCCGAGGCCGCCCAGTTGGCGATCAGGAGTGCCGAGGCGGGCCACCGCGTCGTCGTCGTGACGTCGGCCATGAGCGGCATCACCAACCTGCTCATTGCCGCCGCCGAGAAGGCGGCGCAGGGCGTCTGGGACCCGGTCGTCCGCGAACAGCTCTATCGTAAGCACGCCGAGGTCGCGGACATTCTGATCAGTGATCCGGCGCTTCGCGAGGTGGCGCTGGCCAAGATTGCGCGGCGACTCGATCAGCTTGAGAAGCTCTGTTTTGGCCTCTCGATGGTTCACGAGCTGACGCCACGGCTGCTCGATGCCATCTCGGGAGTAGGTGAGTGTCTCGCCGCCCCACTGCTTGCCGGGGCGATCGCCTCCCGCGGCCATCGGGCGGAGTCGATCGAGGCGACCGAGTTGATCGTCACCAACGACCATTTTGGGGCGGCGGAGCCGCTCATGGAGAAGACCCGCACCTGCGCCCAGGCTCGGCTCGGTCCACTTCTCGCGGAGCGGACCATCCCGGTGGTGACGGGGTTTATCGCCGCCACGGAAGACGGTGTGATCACCACCCTCGGGCGCGGCGGTTCCGACTACTCGGCCTCGATCCTGGGCGCGGTTCTTGATGCCGATGAGATCTGGATCTGGACCGATGTCAATGGCGTCATGTCGGCCAATCCCACCGAGGTTCCCGAGGCGCGGACCCTCCGTGAGATATCCTACAGTGAAGCGGCTGAGCTTGCTTACTACGGCGCAAAGGTCCTCCATTACAAGACGATCCTCCCGGCCTGCGAAAAGCACATCCCGGTTCTGATCCTCAATAGCTTCAACCCGGATGATCCGGGGACCCGGGTCACCATCAGTGGCCGGCCCTCGTCACGTGGCGTGAAGGCCGTCACCTCTTTCCGCAATGTCTCGATGATCACGATCAGTGGGCGGGGAATGCAGGGGATACCGGGGATTGCCGCCAAGGCTTTCGGCGCCGTCGCCTCTGAACGGGCGAGCATTATGATGATCTCGCAGGCCTCATCGGAGAACAATCTCTGTTTTGTCGTTGGTTCGGCGGAGGCGCCGCGCGTCGTCCGGGCGCTGCGGGCAGTTCTCGAACTCGATCTCCACCAGGGACACATCGAGACGATCGAACAGGATGACAATGTCGCTGTCGTGGCCGTGGTTGGTGATCGGATGCGTGGGACTCCCGGAATCGCCGGACGGGTTTTTGCCGCGCTTGGCGAGAGTGGGGTCAATGTCATCGCCATCTCCCAGGGGTCGTCCGAGCTCAACATCTCCTTGATCTGTATCGAGAATGAGGCGGCAACTGCCGTGCGCGCGATCCACCGCGCCTTTCAGCTCGATCAACCATCTCAACCCTGATCAGGCCCACCCCTGATCATCCGGAAATTTTATGCCATCACTTCGTTGTCTGAGCTGCAAATCTGACTATCCAACCCGGGAGAAACTCTACACTTGTCCGGCCTGCGACGGCCTGCTCGATGTTGCTTATCCGATCGATGAGATGAGTGGCGAGCGGCTCATGAGCCTCTGGGATTGGCGAAGAGCCTCGCCTAAGACGATCGATCAGAGCGGAGTCTGGCGTTTTCGCGAACTGCTTCCGGAGGCGACGGAGGAGGAGGTGGTCACGTTGACCGAGGGGAACACCCAAATGTGGGACGCCCCGCGATCCGCGAACTTTGCCGGGGTCGATCGCCTCGTGCTCAAACACCTCGGCATGAACCCGACCGGCTCGTTCAAGGATCTGGGGATGACGACGGGGATCACCCAGGCGCGTCGCCTCGGGGCGCAGATGGTCGCCTGCGCGAGCACTGGCAACACCTCGGCTTCGATGGCGGCCTACGCCGCCCGCGCCGGGATGAAATCCTACGTCTTCATTCCCTCTGGTCAGATTGCGCTTGGCAAACTCTCCCAGGCCCTCGACTACGGCGCGGTGGTCATCCAGATCGAGGGAGATTTTGATGATGCGATGCGGTTGGTTCGCGAGGTGGCCAATGAGACGCCAATCTATCTTCTCAACTCGATCAATCCCTTCCGCCTCGAGGGCCAGAAGACGATCGCTTTCGAGATGCTTCAGCAGCGTGGATGGCAGATTCCTGACCGTATCGTCGTCCCGGGTGGGAACCTCGGTAACAGTTCGGCCATTGCGAAAGGATTTCATGAACTGCTCGAACGCGGCGTGATTGACCGGATGCCGAAGATCACCATTATTCAGGCTGAGGGATCCAATCCCCTCTACCGGATGTGGAGCGCGAAGTCAGAGGTGCTTGCGGCGCTCTCCCCGGCCTGGACCCTGGCGACCGCGATCAAGATCGGCAGTCCAGTCTCCTGGCCGAAAGCGCTCCGCGGGCTGCGGTGTTCAAACGGGACCGTCGAGAGCGTCAATGAACAGGAGATCGCTGATGCCAAGGCGGTCATTGGCCGCGATGGCCTCGGTTGTGAGCCGGCCTCTGCCGTTACCGTCGCCGGGATTCGCAAACTAGTCGCCGCCGGTGAGATCGATCCGGCGGAGGATATCGTCGCGATTCTCACCGGGCACGTCCTCAAAGATCCTGACTACACTGTCAACTACCACCGCGGAACTCTCTCCTATGCCACTCCTGATGGAGCGCGCCACGAGATCAGCTCCGGTTTCGCTAACGCCTTCCACCAGGTCCCCTCCGACAAGGAGGCGCTGCTGCGGGCTTTGCAGCTCTGACCTGGCGGGGCTCCGGCCCGCGCGGTCTCAAATCGTGAGCGCTTAGAACGGGAAGACCGGCATAGTCATCACGACCGGCGTCGAGCTGAGGGTCAGGTGATGCAGATTGTGGGCTCCCTGCCGGGCGCCGGACGGAATGATATTCCAAACCATCATTGCTCCCATCAGGGCCGTCGTTCCATCCTGGCTGTAGAGGCGCATCCAGCCTGTCCGGCCGGCCGGGACGAAGGTTGAGTAACGCGGCACCGTGCGCGGCGTGTTGTCGTCGAGGATCCGTGCATACTGGCAGCTGAAGCTGAGGCTGAAGCTGGCCGACCGCTCGGCGTCATCGTAGAGGATGCCGAAGATCGCTCCCGTTCCGACACCAGCCGAGGTGAGGTAGCTCCCGCCAATCGAATTCAGAATGAGCATTGTCCGGTCTCCAGCGGCGCGGCTCGGCAGACTCGAGAGGGCCACGGCCATCGGGAGCCGGTTGTACCCGCCTGACACCCCGCTGAACTGAACGTCCGCGGTCGGCGAAGTGTTGACATAACTTGGCAGTGCCGTGCCGATCACTCCCCAGTCGGCGGAGAAGGAGACGGCGCTCAGATTGACCGATTTGAAATCATCGCGGATGTACGCGTCACCGATCAGCGCATTGTGCGTGATCGGCACACCATCACTGTTCTCAGCGAGCACCATAATGTAACCAGCAATCTCCGGATCGATATCGGCCACGTCAAAACTGTAGGTCTGGTTCTGGGTCAGCTTGGCCTTAAAATCGGCGACCGAGCAGAGGCTGGTCACGAAGAAGAAGTGGACGATCACGCTCCGCGTGGGGTGGGTG
>JBEAVZ010000444.1:0-8536 GCA_041160645.1 Acidobacteriota bacterium | reverse complement strand
CGCCATCCGCTCACCCGTGGATCGCTTGTCCGCCGCCCCGGCGAGATTTTTCTTTTTCGACTTTCCAAACCGCACCCTATTGACTATAATCCGATTTTAATGGCCTTTTTTTCTGTATGTGAATTTTTTTGTGACTCTTGGCTCTTCTTTCCAGAATAGTGCCGGGTTTGGTCTTCGGTCAGCCTGCAATTTTATACATAACGGAATTTTCAGTCAGAACTGCTACTACTTGGCTTACATAGTGAAAAATAGTTCAAGGATCTGCAAGTTGTTTAACATCAACTAGTTACCAACGACGAAAAGAGGAATCACCACGTATGCTTCTAACAATCTCAGGCATGACCAGACTGGCGATGCTCTTTCTCGGAAGGCGCATTGGAGCGGGCATTAAAATAGTCCAACATCAACAGTTACTGATGAGCGTTTTTTCGGGAGTGGCATTTTTGGCACTGATGGCCGGGGCCGCAATGGCGCAGACAGGAGAGGCAGGGCATGCGCCGGGAGGCGAGGCCAATCTGAAGTTGCCAGACCTCTCAACCGTCAGTTTTATGGGAGGAACAACAGGCCAGGCGCTCCTGATGGGCGGGCTGCTTGTCTGTGCGCTCGGGCTGCTCTTCGGATTGATCATCTACACGCAGCTCAAGAAGTTGCCGGTTCACCAGTCGATGCGCGAGATCTCAGAGTTGATCTACGAGACCTGCAAGACCTACCTGGTGACCCAGGGGCGGTTTATCTTTATCCTCTGGATCTTCATTGCGGTGATCATTGCCCTCTACTTCGGGGTGCTGCTCCACTTTGAGTTGAGGCGGGTTCTGATCATCCTCTTCTTCAGTGTGGTCGGCATTCTCGGCAGCTACGGGGTGGCCTGGTTTGGGATTCGCGTCAACACCTTTGCCAATTCGCGGACGGCTTTCGCGAGTTTGGAAGGGCGTCCATATCCGCTCTACTCGATCCCCCTCCGGGCAGGCATGAGTATCGGGATGTTGCTGATCAGCGTCGAGCTGCTGATCATGCTGGTGATCATCCTCTTTATACCCGGAGATTATGCCGGGCCGTGTTTCATCGGCTTCGCGATTGGTGAGTCGCTCGGAGCGGCGGCTCTGCGCATTGCCGGCGGGATCTTCACGAAGATCGCCGACATCGGTTCTGATTTGATGAAGATCGTCTTCAAGATCAAAGAGGACGATGCGCGCAATCCCGGAGTGATTGCCGACTGTACGGGAGACAACGCTGGCGACTCGGTGGGGCCGAGCGCGGACGGTTTCGAAACTTACGGGGTGACCGGGGTGGCGCTGATCTCCTTCATCCTGTTGGCGGTCAAGGATCCGGGAGTCCAGGTCCAGCTGCTGGTCTGGATCTTCGTCATGCGCGTCATGATGATTATCGCTTCGGCGGGGTCCTACTTCATCAATGAGTTGATTGCCAAGGCGAAGTATGGAAACGCGAAGGACATGAACTTTGAGCATCCGCTGACGAGCCTGGTGATCATCACCTCGATCGTCTCGGTGGTTCTGACGTTCGTCGCTTCAAAGCTGATCATTCCGGTCTTCAATCTTGCTGATGGCGGGCTGAACAGTGATCTCTGGTGGCAGTTGTCGGTGATCATCTCGTGCGGCACCGCGGCGGGCGCGCTGATTCCGGAGATGGTCAAGGCCTTTACCTCCACCAATTCACGCCACGTGAGCGAGGTGGTGACGGCCTCGAAGGAGGGTGGAGCCTCGCTCAACATCCTTTCGGGACTGGTGGCTGGAAACTTCTCCGCCTATTGGTTGGGGATCGCGATCGCGTTCTTGATGGCGATCGCCTACTTTGTCAGTCTGCAGGGGCTGGGAGCATTGATGGTCGCCCCGGCGGTCTTCGCCTTTGGTCTGGTCGCCTTCGGATTTCTCGGCATGGGGCCGGTGACGATCGCCGTCGATTCGTATGGTCCGGTGACCGATAATGCCCAGTCGGTCTACGAGCTCTCACTGATCGAAACTATTCCCAACGTCAAGGAAGAGCTGCGTCGCAACTTCAACATCGAAGTCAATTTCGATCGGGCGAAACATCTTCTCGAGGACAATGACGGCGCCGGAAATACCTTCAAGGCGACCGCTAAACCGGTTCTGATCGGTACGGCCGTCGTTGGGGCGACCACCATGATCTTCTCGATCATTATGGGGCTGACCGACGGTCTGACCCAGAACGTCGACAAGCTGTCCTTGCTGCATGCCCCGTTTGTGCTTGGTCTGGTCGTCGGCGGAGCGGTGATCTACTGGTTTACCGGAGCGTCGACCCAGGCGGTGACCACCGGCGCCTACCGGGCAGTCGAGTTCATCAAGGCGAACATCAAGCTGGACGGGGTCGAGAAGGCCTCGGTCAAGGACAGCAAGCGGGTGGTCGAGATCTGTACGCAGTATGCGCAGAATGGGATGTTCAACATCTTCCTGACCGTCTTCTTCTCCTCACTCGCCTTTGCCTTCATTGAAGAGTACTTCTTTATCGGTTACCTGATCTCGATCGCGATCTTCGGACTCTACCAGGCGATCTTCATGGCCAACGCGGGTGGCGCCTGGGACAATGCGAAGAAGGTGGTTGAGGTGGAACTGAAGCAGAAGGGGACGCCGCTTCACGATGCCTGTGTGGTTGGGGATACGGTTGGCGATCCGTTCAAGGATACCTCGTCGGTGGCCCTCAACCCGGTCATCAAGTTCACGACCCTCTTTGGCCTGCTGGCCGTCGAGCTGGCGGTGCTGATGCGCAGTTCGGGAGCGAATGGGACCAGACTCAGTCAGATTCTGGCCGCTGTCTTCCTGCTCCTCTCCTTCTTCTTTGTCTATCGCTCGTTCTACGGAATGCGGATCGGCGAGAAGCGCTAACCTCCCGTTGCCGGGGGGCGTGGGCAGATAGACTGGCCTGGATCAGGTCGTGCTGCCCGCGCCCCCCGTCTCTTTTCCTGCCCGCCTCCCTTACCGCCCATTCCACTTGTTTTACTTCCAAACGGACTGTAGACTCCGATTCCGGATGGTGTTACGCTTCAAAGTGAGTCAGGTTTCAGGCATCATCAGGCCTATCGCGGTAGGCTGATAGCTGTAGAATGGCAGACTCAAGAGTCAAGAAAAGGAGCAGGTAAAATGGTCAAAAGGTTTTTATTGTCAGCCGTCGCCGCGTTGGTCTTCACGGTGCTGGGCGGAGCGGTCGGCCTGGCGCAGACGCATCCGGTCGAGGGCGCCTACGACGTCACCGCATCGAGCAGTGACCTTGGTGAGCTGAAGTTCAAGGTCATCCTCAAGCTGGACAACGGCAAGTGGAAGGGTGAGATCAAGGATGCGGCGATGCCGCTGACGGTCACTGGGGTGACGGTCGATCCCACCAACAAGGTTACGATAACCAGTGATGCGGGCGGAACCTCAGTCGTCATTGCTGGCAGCTATCAGGCGGGCAAGATCACCGGTCAGTGGTCGGCTGGTGATATGAAGGGCAACTGGAGCGGAACGCAGGTGGTGAGTGCGGCGGCGCCTGCTGCTCCGGCGACTGCTCCGGCGGCTGCTCCGGCTGCGGCCAGTCTCGAGGGCGCCTGGGACGTTACGGTCAGCGCCGACGGCCAGGGCGAGTTCAAGTTCCCGCTCAACATCAAGAAGAACGGTGACAAACTGACGCCTGAGGTTCCCGGCGGCGGTGATCTGAGCATCGTCGAGATCGAGACCAAGGATCCGGACGTCGTCAACCTGACGGCGACCTATCAGGGCCAGGGTCCGATCCCGCTCGTCGGCAAGCGGATCAGCGCTGACGAGGCTGGCGGCAAATGGGAAGCGGGCGGTTTCTCCGGTACCTGGAAGGTCATCCGCAAGAAGTAGTGATCGATCTCCGGACTCCAGTCCGGTCGATCCGTCGGTGAGCGGAGCGCCTGAATATCCCCCGGGGATCTTCAGGCGCTCCGCTCTCTTTTTTTGAGCTGCCGGGCCAAAGCATCGGCAGGTGGCGCATTGCCAGTCTGGGGGCGGAGACCGCCGTTTCCAGGCGGGCCACACCGGTTTGTGGTGGCCGTGGTGACGGTCGCCGCGCCAGGAGAATGACGACGAATGATTATTGATCGTTTTCGACTCGATGGGCAGGTTGCGCTGGTGACGGGGGCCTCAGCCGGCCTGGGAGCGGCCATCGCCGTCGCCCTGGCCGAGGCCGGGGCGGAAGTGGCCTGCCACGGCAATACACGAACTCCGGCTGGAACAGCGGCACGAATTGCCGCGCTGGGAAGGCGAGCCCAGGAGGTCGTTGGCGATCTCCAGGATCGCCAGACACCGGAGCGAATGGTGGCCGAGGTTCTCGATCATTTCGGGCAGATCGACATCCTCATCAATAACGCGGGGATGATCCGGCGGGCGCCCGCGGCCGAACATCTGTGGGCTGACTGGGAGGCGGTGATCGAGGTCAATCTCTCGAGCGTCTTCAGGTTGTCGCAGCTGGCGGGGCGACACATGCTCGACCGCGGTCGTGGAAAGATCGTCAATATCGCCTCGCTCCTCTCCTTTCAGGGCGGGATTACCGTTCCGGGGTATGCGGCGGCGAAGGGGGGCGTGGCGCAATTGACCAAGGCGCTGGCGAATGAATGGGCAGGTCGCGGAGTCAATGTCAACGCGATCGCTCCCGGGTACATGCGGACTGACAACACGGCCGCCTTGCAAAAAGATGAGACTCGCCAGCGGCAGATTCTCGAGCGCATTCCCGCCGGCCGCTGGGGAGACCCGGACGACCTGGCCGGCGCCGCCCTCTTTCTTGCTTCACCAGCCAGCGATTATGTTCATGGAACGGTCCTCGTCGTTGACGGAGGATGGATGGGACGGTGAGGTCTCAGTCGGTGCTGTTGCCGCCCATGGCGGCCAGAGCGAATTCGGTCTGGTTATTGGCTAGCGGCAGGCTGATTTGGAAGAGGGTCCCCTCGCCCGCCCGGCTATCGACGGTGATCTGTCCACCGTGATCCTGGATAATTCCATAGCTGACCGCCAGTCCAAGTCCGGTTCCTTTGCCGATCTGTTTGGTCGTGAAGAATGGATCGTAGATTCTGGTCAGATGTTCGACCGGTATCCCTTCACCGGTGTCACGGAAGGTGATGGTGATCGACTCGTCACTGAAACTGGTGGAGATATCGAGCTGGCCACCCTGCGGCATGGCGTCCCGCGCATTTAGGATGAGGTTCATGAAGACCTGCTGCAGTTTGGGCGCGTTGCCGGGGGCGAGCGGGAGGTTCTCGGCGTAGTTCTTGGTCACCTCGATCTGGGTGTTGTGGAGCTGCGCTTCGAGAAGCTGAATCGTATCGTCGAGAACCCGATTCAGGTCGACGGCCACCAGCCGGGAATCACTGACCCGGGAGAAGTTGAGCAGGTTGTTGACGATCGATGAGGCGCGCGAAGTCTGCCGGTGGATCTTCTGCAGAAGTTGATGGCGTGAATCAGACTCGGGGATCTGCTGCATCAGCATCTGCGAATAAGAAGAGATGCCGGTGAGCGGGGTATTGACCTCGTGAGCGACTCCGGCGGCAAGCAACCCGATCGACGAGAGCTTATCACTCTGTTGCAGCTGCTCCTCGAGCCGAATCCGCGCGGTGACATCCTCGATGGCGACGAGCGTTCCCTCAAATTCAGCATTCTTGCTCTGGAGCGGGGCGAGGGCAATGTTCAGGATCAGGTCGCGGCCATCAAAAGACTGGGTCCGGAACTTATAGACGGTCGATGGTTCTCCGGCCTGCCAGTCGCCCGCCGTCATCATATTGCGGAGCGTCCGCAGGATTCCCGGGGCAAAGACCTCGCCAATCCGCTGACCGATCGCCTTGGCCCGCGGCAGCCCGTAGATCAACTCCAGCGCCCCGTTCCAGTTGGTAATCCGTCCCACCGGGTTGATGACCAGCACTCCCACATTGATCGACTCGATGATGTTTTCGTTGAACTCCTTGAGGCGCGCCAGCTCTTCCGTGCGCCGGGCCTGTTCTTCGAGCAGGAGCGAGTTCTCGATGGCCACCGCCACATATCCGGAGATGGCGCGCAACAGCGCCATGTCTTCGGAGGAGAGGAGCGCGCCATCGTTGGTTCGCCCCAGGGCGATCACCGCGACGATTCGCGAGCGGACCGCACAGGGTACGTAGTAGCTGAACGGACGGTTCGTGCTTGGTCGAAGCGGCTCCATCTCGTCAGACTCGATCTCGTCGACGCGCACGATGCCGGTGCCAACGCTGTGCTCACGCAGGATGCGCAGAAAGTCGCCAGGAAGGAGAAAGTCACGTTCGCCGATCTCGATCCGCGCATCGACTCGCGCGATCCGGAAGCCAGCCACCGCCGACCGGTCCTCGATGAAGATCGCCAGGTGATCGATCGCGAAGACCTCCCGCAACCGCCGGGTCAGGCTCATCAGGAGTGGGTCGAGTTCGGTGGTCGAGGAGAGGGTTCTTCCGAAGTCCTGGAGCGTCAGTCGATAGTCGTACTTTTCGCCATAGAAGAGACGGTCGATCCGCTCCTGCACCCAGTTCTTGACCGGGGCAAAGAGCATCGCGATGACCGACATCGTCACTGCGGCAATCAGGAGCGTCGCTTCCTGGGGAATCATAGAGCGGAGGAACTCATAGCTGATGGCCATGACCGTTCCGAAGATTGCGGCGACGGAGAGGGTCGCAATGATGTAGGCGAATGACCGCCGCATCACCACATCGACATCCATCAACCGGTAGCGGACGATCGAGTAGCCTAGCGTCACCGGGACCAGAATGAGCGGCGCGAGAGCAGCCATGGTCAGGACCGAGGCGACCGACTCGATGGCCAGGAAAGATGGCAGATAGAAGACGCTGAAGGTGACCGCCGCGATGCTCATGCCCCACATGACCCACTTCAGTTGCTGCCGAACGATGATCGAGCGAGCTTCCCGAAAGGTTTTGATGAAGAGGGCGGCGCTCGAGAGGAGCGCCAAAGCGAAGAAGAGCAGCTCGACCCTGTTGAGTCCGCTGCGCAGGTTGACGACCGGGAGCAGGAGCATTCCACGCAGGGGCGCGAACCGCATCATCACCTCGAGAAGCCCCAGGATAATGGCCGGACCATAGCAGATCAGCGCGGCCCACCGGCGCTGGGCAAAGAGGGAATAGCGATTGGGGTAGATTGCCGCGAAGTGGATCAGCAGCGGCGCCAGAAAGATCAGCGCGGCGACATCGGCGAAGTCGATCGCCTTGTCGAAATGGGTGCGCATCTCGATCGTCGGACTGAAGAAGTGGGTAATGAACGCCAGCAGGCAGATCAGGAAGAAGTGGCTGACATAGGGCGCCCGACCCTGTTGAAGCAGAAAATAGACGCCGACCCCGAGGTAGATCAGTCCGATCAGCGCCAGGTAGAGGCCACGGAGCAGGTGAGTCTCACGGGTATCGAGGCGATCAATATCGGCGATCCCTTCACGCAGGACCGTATCCCCGGCATCATTGCGCCGCTCGATCCAGTAACTGAGCGTCAGCGGGGCCCCCTGGATCATCTGGTCGCGGGCCTGGTCAAGATAGATCTGGACGTGCTGGGCCTCTTCGACCACCTCAAATGGTTCGCTGCCCGTCGTGCTGATGCCGATCAGATAGTCGCCTTTGCGGACGTCGGCGAGCGCCGCCGGACTGCCCGGCTCGACGGTGGCGGCCCGAACTCCCAACCCGGCCTCATTGCGCCAGATCACCCCGTCAGTCGGCACCTGCTTCTGATTGAGGCGGTCACGGAAATTGAAGAGGCCGGTCCCCAGAACCAGCATTCCCACAAAGAGCAGGAGGATGGTTCGGGTCGTCACTCGGTTGGTTCGTCTTTGAGGTCCCACTTTTCGGGTACGCTTCCTTTTAGGGCTTCTTCTTGTCAGATCTTCTTCTTGGGCTTCGTCTGTTCCACGGCGACAACAACTTGAGAATTTCCGGGATCAGCTTTGATGCCCGCGAGGCTCTCCTGACCACTTCTGAGGCGTGGCCGGGCCGTCTTTGGTCAACTCTTCAGGCAAAGTGTCAATCAGCTTGTTCAGGAACCTTCCGGAGGCAACTTCCGGAGGCAACTTCCGGAGGCAGCTTCTTCAATCTGGCTCTTCAGTTCAATGCTTCGGTCTGCTTCTGCGACCTAATTCAGGCTAATTTAACGCAACTCTCATACCGGCCCAGCCATCGCCCGGCATTCGAGCGGGCCGGCAGGTCATCGCCCATCTTTAATCGTTGCAGAGACTGGTTTTGCGTCCGAACTGCCCCTGACTGCTCACCGCCCCGGCCTGGGCTCTTACCGGACCACTCTGCAAAATTATGAATTTTGCGTCGTGAAATTTGGACCCGCATATTTCAAGCTGCAAAATTGACCCACACCGCGGCCAACTTGCCACGGCTTACCAGCGGAAGGCGAGTCCGCCACGAATGGTGCGACTGTTGCGGGTCGCCAGCAGTTGGACGCTTCCTTCATCGATGGCCGTTGTCTGGTTGAGCAGATTACGAAGGTCGACGATCGCCTCCCACTGCACCGGGAGCCCAAAGCTTGGGAGTTCCTGGGTGACATAGATATTAATATTTGGATCATAG
>JBEAVZ010000441.1:0-5307 GCA_041160645.1 Acidobacteriota bacterium | reverse complement strand
GTCATGGCCTGGGATACCGCGCGAATGGCGGCTCCGCCCGCCGATATCCCCGGGTTGATCGAATGGATCCGGGCCAATCCGGGGCGTTTCACCTATCCGGCTCCCCCCGATTTTACCGGCTCAGTCTTTCTGCGCCACCTGCTCTATCACTTTGGCGGCGGTCCGGAGAAGTTTCAGCAAGGCTTCGATGAGGAGCTCTACCAGCGGACTGCCGATCAGGTCTTTGCGCTGTTGCGTGAGCTGCGCCCTGCGCTGTGGCGACGGGGCGAGACCTATCCGGCCAACCCGCGCGAGGCCGACCGGCTCTTCGTCAATCGCGAGATCGACCTGACCATGAGCTACGGTCCGGCATTTGCCTCCGAGCGGATCGCGCGCGGCGAGTACCCGGCGACCGTGCGCACTTTTGTCTTCACCAGCGGCACGATTGGCAACTACAACTACCTCGCCATCCCCTTCAATGCCGCCAACCCGACCGGGGCGCTGGTCGTCATCAACCACCTTATGGGGGTCGAGTCACTGCTCGATCAGTCGCGGAGACTGGGGATCACCTTTCCCCTCGATCCGGCACGATTGAGCGCGGTGGAGCGTGATCTGGTCGCCGCGCTGCCGCGCGGCCCGGCCACGCTGACGACAGAGGAGCTGGCCAGTCATCTTCTGCCCGAGCCGGCCGTGCGTTACCTGGAGCGGCTCGAGCGCGACTGGCGGGAGAGGGTCTTGCAACCGTGATGGCTGACCGCGGAACATCGATCCGGATCGAGGGCCTGACTGCCGGCTACGGGCGTGGCCACATTCTCGAGTCGATCTCGCTGGCGATCGAGCCGGGCGAGCTGGTCAGTCTGCTCGGCCCGTCGGGCTGTGGCAAGTCGACGCTTCTGCGGGTTCTCGCCGGTCTCCATCAACCGACCTCCGGGGAGATCCTCTTCGCCGGGCAGTCTGTCAATCGTCTCCCCGCTGAGCAGCGGCGGACGGCCATGGTCTTTCAGCGCCCGCTCCTCTTTCCGTGGCTCAGTGTCGCCGGCAATGTCGGTTTTGGGTTGAAGATGCGCCGCGTGCCGGTTGCTCAGGCTCGCCAGCAGGTGGCTGAGGCGCTGCGGATGGTCCATCTCGAGGGGTATGCTGATCGTCGTCCGACCGAGCTCTCGGGCGGGCAGGCGCAGCGGGTCGCCCTCGCCCGCGCTCTTGTCACGGCGCCCGAACTGCTGCTGCTCGACGAGCCATTCTCGGCTCTCGATGAGAATCTGCGCGAGGAGATGCGGCAGCTCGTCCGGCAGCTCCAGCGTCAGTTGCACATCACGACCATCTTTGTCACTCACGACCAGACCGAGGCGGCCCTGCTGGCTGACCGGATCGGTCTTCTGCTCGGGGGCCGGCTGGCCCAGTTCGCTCCGCCCCGCCAATTCTTTACGGCTCCGGCCACTCCGGAGGTCGCCCGCTTTTTTGGGTGGCAGGTGATTGAAACCCCGGACGGGATCAGCGCCCTCCGCCCTGAGCTGGTCCAGGTGCGCCATCAGACCAGCCCACCCTTTTCCGCGTCAGTTCCGCCACTCCGCGGGACTCTCCGCAGCGTCGCCGATCTTGGCCTGCGAATTCGCTATGCCATCGAACTCGAGACCGGGGGGATGATCGAGATCACCTGCCTCGAAACCGCCGAAGATGGGCAGACTCCGCTGCGGCGCCAGCCGGGAGCGCCGGTCCGGCTCGATTTCCCCCCGTCAGCGCTCGTTCACTTTCCGGCCCGTTGAGTCTGCCCAAAGAGGATCTCTTCAAAGCGGGCATTGATGCCGAGCATCGACGCTTTTGGGCGGCGTCCCGGTCGAATCCCCGGTCCCTGGAGAATGAGCGTCGAGGCGTATTCCGCGCGCTCCGGCCACAGTCCGTGCACCCCCTTCTCGACCGGCCCGGTCTCGAGGGCTCCCTCGACCGCCGCGCCGAAGAGGTGGTGCTCGAGCGGCTCGAAGGCCGCCAGCGCTCCGGCGAACCGGGGGGCATGCCGCTTCAACTCCGCCGCCGGAATCTCGCGTCCAACCCCATCCCGCCGCGCCCGCGAGGCCTCGCGCAGCCACTGTGCCACCCGTTCGTCGTTCGTCGTCACCAGCCCGGGGGTCGCGGTGAGTGGCCCCGCGAGGCCGTCTCTTTTCAGGGCGACCGGCAGATTGATCACCCGATCCGCCCGCTCAAAACCATGGTCAGAGACGATCGCCACCACCATCTCCCGTGGCTTTGCCCGCAGCATCTCCCCGATCAGTTCATCCGTATACTCGAGGATCGCCAGCGACTCCCGACTGAAAGGCCCGGTCTCATGGGCCTCTGCGTCGTGATCGACCAGGTGGAGCAGAATCAGATCCGGTCGCTCATACTTCAACAGGTAGACCGTTGCCAGCGTTCGCGTCCGGTCATCCATCCATTCCTGGGCAAAGGAAGGGAAGACCCTGGCGATCTTCCCGACCAGGCCCGGCGTGGCCTTCGACTCGATCGAGGGCAGGTCCATTGCTCCTCCGCGCCGCTTCTCGAAATACTCCGGCAGATTGAGGTCGATCCGGGCGCCCACCGTCACCGGCCAGGTGATCGCCGCCGTCCGCTTGCCTGCCGCGCCCGCCTTCTCCCACAAGGTCTCTCTCTTCAGCAGTGAAACATCCCAGTAGTAGTCTCCACCCTCGGCGCGCGGCCGGCGATTGGAGAGGATGCCGTGCTCGGCCGGCGTCGCTCCGGTGATCAGCGTGGTGTGCGATGACCAGGTCACCGTCGGATAGACTCCCGTCACCCCCTCCGTCACCTCGCCTTCCCGCATCAGTCGGCGCAGATTGGGAATTCGCAATCCCAGCCGATCCGCGTCTCGCAGATAACGATAGTCGAGTCCATCGACCGAGATGACCAGCAAAGGTTGCCCCGGACTTCGCCGCTGCCCGGGCGTCTCATCGCCGACCAGGCAGACCATCAGCAGTGCCGCAATCATCGCTCTTCTCATCACCATCCGTATTTCTCCTCATGCCATTCCAGCCTTTTGCCATCGTCGAACCCGTTCCATTTTGGCCAACCAGCCGGATTCTGTTTCCAGGGTGGACCAATTGGCAACCTGGCGCGGTGATAAATGCGCGGCTGATGATAATGCGCTACCGGGTGAAATGAAATACCTGCCACTCCAAATACCTGCCACTCCAAAGCAGAAAAGGCAGTGAACCGGGTGGCTCACTGCCTTCAAGCATAAAGTAGATCTGTCTGTTGATCTGTGCGGGATGGGCCGTGTAGGGCTCGAACCTACGACCCGATGATTAAGAGTCATCTGCTCTACCAGCTGAGCTAACGGCCCGCATTCGCTCCTCGAGCGAAATGACAATATTATCGATTCCTGATCGATTGTCAAGCCGCAGACAGAACTTTCCTGATCCGCGAACAACCGGAAGGTGAGAGAGAAGACCAATGGGCAGTGAGCAGCTGGCACTGGCGGCCAGCGGTTGCGACCGCCAGGGTGAACAGAGAGGCGCGAGGAGTCTAGGTGATCGCGCTCGAGACGGCTTCGAGCTTCTGCCCGACCGTCGAGACGATTCCGGAAACACTCAACCCCAGGCCAGAGATGAAGATCAGTGCTACTGTGCCGATCAGCACCAGAACCAGTGAATATTCGACCATGTCCTGTCCCTGATCATCCTTGATGAAATTCTTGATCGAGGTTCGCATCGTTTTGATGACTCGTTTCTTAAAATGTAGCTGCACGCAGGGAGTCCACAACTTTAGCTGGGGGGCAAACTGCGGATCTCTTCGCTGCCGGTCCGGGGGAAATTTTACAAGAGCGGTCAATGGGCTTTGTAACAGGGCTTGATTCTGAAGCAGGGGGAGGCGTACGACAAGCCCGATTTACACCCGGAGTATAGCCTACCCCTATCTTTCCGCCAAGAGCAAAGTGGCCAGTTTCATTAATCTGTCGACGCCGGCCGACAGAGGTCAGTGGCGGTCTTCCATCAACTCCCGCCGGAACTCCCGTTCACGTATCTGCATGTTGTGCAGCAGCTGTTCGAGCAGTTTGATCGTCCGTTCAGCTTCAAGAAGTTCGTGACGGAGGTTGGTCACCTCCGCTTCGAGAGCGTTCAGGCGATTGGTCGCCTGAACAATTCTCAGGTCGGCCAGCGGATCGAAGACGGTCACTTTGCCGGAGTGAGGCTCCGGTTCGGCGGATGACCAGCCTTCCTCCGGCCTTATTGAGTGTCCGGACTGGCCCGACCGGCTGTCGTGGCGTCGCAATTGTCTGATCAAGGCGCTCATTCATCTCCTCCCGCTGATGGATCCCCGGCGACAGGTCGTTCACGGCCTGTTGTCAAAGGCGGGGCGGCCCCCCGGCTTCGGATACGCAGGGATGACGATTCCAGTGAGAAATATCGCCAATACGCCTATCTGAACGTCGGGCACGTCAGGCTTTGCCTGACATTGCCATATATTGCCAGATATTGGGCTATCGGGTGTGAGATAAGGGCTGGGGCAGCTGGGTCTGTTTCTTTGCCGGGTTGTTGCCGGTCTGTTTTTGATTATGGAGAAACAACCAAAATATAGCACAGTGAAACACGGGCTGAAAGAACTATTTCAGCCGCGCCGCCGGTCGGGTGGAGCGAGCCCGGGGCCGGCGGGGCTTGTTGTTCCGGACCACCGGATCGGGGGGGCGTGATCTTGTGTTAATATAGCGATCATTACCCGATCAGCGGCCCCCTCGATTGCCGAAGGCCGTCGACGGAGAGACCGCAAGTGAAGGGAGCTGGACAGGCATGAGTGCGCAATTATTGAATGGCTTATTGGTGGCGGAGGCGATCAAGCAGGGGGTGGCAGCCCGCGTTAAAGAGATTGGCGAGCGTGGCTGGCGACCCGGGTTGGCGGTGGTGCTGGTCGGAGAGAATCCGGCCTCGAAGGTCTATGTCGGCAGCAAAGTGCGGACGTGTCAGGCGCTCGGTCTCTTTTCCGAGAAGATCGAACTTCCGGTTGAGACGACGACCGAGGAGTTGCTGGGGGTGATCGACCAGCTCAACAACCGGGACGAGATCGATGGAATCCTGGTCCAGCTTCCCCTGCCGCCCCAGATCGAAGCCCGGCGAATTCTTGAAGCGATCGATCCGGCGAAAGACGTCGATGGCTTCCACGCCGTCAATGTCGGACGAATGGTGCGGGGAGAGGAGGCGCTCGTTCCCTGCACGCCGGCCGGAGTGATCGAGATGCTCGATCATTACCAGATTCCGCTGGCCGGCGTGCAGGGAACGAGAGCCTCCTCTCCCCGCACCATTCGTCCGACATTGACGGCGTGGAAGCCATCGACGTCTTTCGCCGGAT
>JBEAVZ010000427.1:0-7172 GCA_041160645.1 Acidobacteriota bacterium | reverse complement strand
CCACTAGAGAATCCTGATCGTCACCGGATTGGACGTCTGTCCATCGACGACGAGGGTGATCGTCAGATCTCCCTGCCCGCGCAGACTGCGGGGGATCTCGAAATTGACCTGGTCGAGACCGGCAAAGTCCTGTTGAGCGCCGGCAAACTCGGGTCTGATCTCCAGCGTCCCGATCCTGATCGTTACCGCTGAGAGCGCCGATCGCCCACGAATTCCCGTCCCAAAGAGAGCGAGAAAGACCCGGTCACCCTCCGGTCCAAGATCGATGGGGCGCGGGACGAACCGCTGTTCCGCGGCATTGAAGAGAGCCACCTCTTCGATGGTCTGCACCTGGTTGCGGACGCGAATGGCGAGGGCGGCCGCGACATCCCTTCCGCTTGAATTGGCCGAGAAGACGGATGGGGCGACTCCGGTTACCGTCACGGACCCGGTCGCCACGGTTGCGCCATCGACGTTGGTCGTGACGGTGGCGTTTCCGGTGGCGGTGCCGGGCGGGACAAGGTAGTTGACCTGTTGCGGTGAGACATAGAAGAGCTGCGCCTGGCGGGTCGCCCCCCGTGAATCCCGAACCGTGACGCTGGTTCCCCCGACATTGGTTGGCAACGGAAGGGCGGTCACCGCCTGGGTAACCCTCGCCAAGCCGGCGCCAAAACCGACGACGATCGATTCGGGCGTCGCCGTGGTTCCGTAACTGGCTGCCGAGACGGTCGTCAGAAGACCAGCCTGGCGCACCAGCAGAATCTGGTTTCCAAGGGTCAGTCTGGCGAGGCGAATGGCCGCGGTGGGATTCGGTTCTACCTGGTAATTGACGATCAGTTTCCCGATTCCGGTGGCCGAGGCCGGAGTGGCGATCCGGATCCACGAGGAGTCGCTCGAGGCCCGCCAGCTGCAGACTGGGCTGTTGGTCTGAATCGTGACCACGAAGGAGCCGCCACTCGCGGTCACCGACTGACCGGAGGCGGAGATCGAGTAATTGCAGACGGCGATGGTCAGGGCGAGCGTATTGGAGATGCCGCCGCCGGGGCTCGGGTTGACGACCGTTAGGTCGAGCGGATTGTTCTGCGCGAGATCCTCGGTCAGCAGGGTCGTCGCCAGCTGGATGCTGCTGATGAATGTGGTCGACCGTTCGACGCCGTTGACCCGCACCCGCGAAGACTGGTTGAAGTTGGCGCCGAAGACGTTGACCAGCTGACTCGATCCACCGAGCGGACCGGCTGACGGGTCGAGCCTTGAAATGGCCGGCGCGGGATTGTTCGTGCCGATGATCAGCGTCTGGGCCGCCGAGCTGGTCGGCGTCGGCCCCGGAGTCAGGACAGTGAGCTCACCCGACCCGGCGGCGGCCAGATCGGCATCATTGAGCGTCACCTGCAGCTGCGAGCCGCTCAGGTACCTGGTCGTCCGGTCGCCATCGCGAAAACGGACCACTGAATCGGGCTGAAAATTGCTGCCAGTCAGGATCACCGTCTGACTGGTCCCCCCGACCGGCACAATGCTCGGACTTATCGAGGTCAGGACCGGAACGATCGGCGTGTTGTAGGTGTAGCTGATGATGGCCCGCGCGGTAAAATTGGCTGGACCACTGCCGGAAAAGAGCGAGTTGAGTGGCTGGAAGGTCGCGCCATTATCGCGCGAGATGAATGAACGACGCAGTTCGGGGCCGCTCGTATCGACCGCCATACCGACTGCCGTACTGCCCGGAGTGCTGGTGCTCTGAACCCCAATGAAGAGATCTCCCGATTCGATCGTCGGACCATCGATCGCAAACTCGACCTGCCGGGAACCGGTAATGGGCGGGACCGTGACAACCTGGTTGAAGAGAAACTGCGGATTGGCCGGCGGACTATCGCTGCCCGCTCCCGGCGCCCCCCGGAAGATGACCAGCCGGAGGTCGGCGCCCACCGGCGCTGGCTGATCGGTCAGGAACGGAATCCGCAGCATGATGCCCTTCACCTTGGCCGGATAGCGGGTCGGAGTGAAGCGATTGACGACCAGCGCCCCGGGAACGACCGTCGCCGTCTCGAAGGAGTTGTCGTCGAGAACCAACCGCTCGGTAACTGCCGTCGCCGGGTTGATACCATAACCGAAATGGCCGAGCGTCTGCAGATCGAGCGCCGAGATATCATCCCTGATGCCGGTCGCGGCGGTGGGATCCATGATTCCGAGCACCCGCCCGGTCAGCGTGTCATCTCTCCAGTGGGGAGCCTGACGGCCATCTCCCCCCTGACCATCGAGCCGCGAGGTGGAGAGGGCCGATTCGCCAAGCCCGGCAAAATGGCTGTGATCACCACCCGAGATCTGCAGCCGCAGGGTGTTGTTGAAGGAGTCGATCGTCATCCCCGGTCGAAAACGAAAAAAGTCCCAGATGGTCGCAGAGTGGAGTCCGGGATTGAGCTCCGCCTGGCCAACATACGAATTGAAACCGAGAAAGTGGCCGATCTCGTGGACCGCGGTCGCGTGAAAATCGATCTTGTCAAAGTCGATGCCGTTGGAAGGATCGAAATCGAAGGGGAAGTTCGAGTTGAAGCCGATCGAGGGGAGCGGACCATAGTTGGTCTCCGTCGCCGGATCGGCCGTTGGGGCAATGAACCCGAGGGCACGGAGAATGGCCGATGAGACAAAGACCGAGGTCGTCGTCCCCAGCTCGGTCGGCAGGGAGAGCGCCGGAAGCCGGTTGAAGATCTGCGACTGCTGCGCGTTCGCGGCCCGATCGATCAGCCTCGACCGCATCGATGTATAAAGGGTCGAGGTGCCAAGCGTCTGGCTGGAGGTCGAGCCGATCACATTCGCGTTGGGATACGGAACCCCGAAGCGGGTGGGGCCGTAATCGACATCGATAATGACGGTGATCGGCGAGGTGATGATCGACTCCCAGTAGGCAGCCGCCCTGATAAAGGCCTCTTTGGCCCGCGTGTTGTTCTCGAGCTGGCTGGTTGCGCGCAGAATGATCTTCAGTCCGGTCTGCTCGGTCGAGGCGATCCGTTTGAGGCCGCTCTCCCCGATGACCCGCAGATTCTCGCGGCCACGCTCAGCACGCCAGTACTCGGCCTCCTCCCGCGTCGGGGTCAGGCAGGCGATTCCGTCCGGAGTCCGGACAATGATGTACTGGGTCTCCGGCCCGTCGATCCGCCGAATGGTTGAGCGATCATCATCCTGGGCCGCCGCTCTGACCCGGCCAGTCGTGACAATTCCCGCCGGGAAGAGCGCGACCAGCGCAAACATCAGAACCATCACCACACTTGTATTCAGTCGGCTATTTTTCAATCGGTTCTACCTCAATTGTCAGCTGAGTATTGATCACGCGTTGGATGCGGCGCCACATTTCTCTGCGCCGGCCCACCTATGGTGTCGGATTGAATAAAAATATTCAACAGGGCAAAAATATTCAAGCAGGCAAAATGTTCAAGCGGGGCGCTATTCAGGAGGCGTGGGAGAGCCCCGCGCCCCGCCGTCGCGCCCTCTCGGCCAGGAACTGGCTGGTCTGCGTGGCCGGAGATTCCGGCTACCCGCCGTTCTTCAGCCGCCGGGTGAACTGGCGCAGCCCCTCCTCCCAGGGCGGGAGGGTGATCTCCGGCGACTGGATCGTCCGGAGGATCGAGTAGCGCGGCCGCTTCGCCGGGCGAATAAACTCGGTCGTCGCGACGGGAGTAACGGTCACCCCAAGCTCCATATGCGCATAAAGGTGGCGAGTCAGCTCATACCAGCTTGTTCCTCCACGCCCGGCGATGTGGTAGGTTCCAAAAGCTCCCGTTTCGATCAGCTGGCGGACCGCTTCGACGAGGTGCGGCGCATAGGTGGGAGATCCATACTGATCGCTGACAACCCGCACCTGGCCATGGACGGCGAGGCGGAGCATGGTCAGCGGGAAGTTGCCTGATTGTCCGGGCTGATGGTGGTAAAGCCAGGCGGTCCGGACGATGAAGTGGCGTGGATTGTGGGTAACTACGGCGTGCTCACCCGCCAGCTTGGATCGCCCATAGACGGAGAGCGGACCGGTCGCGTCATACTCATGGTAGGGACGTTCCGCCCTTCCATCAAAAACGTAGTCAGTCGAGATGTGGACCAGCGGTATCCCCCGCTCTGCGGTGGCAATAGCCAGGTTGCGCGGCCCGACGGCGTTGATCCGCCAGGCAAGATCCGGCTCATTCTCGGCCTGATCGACTTTGGTGTACCCGGCACAGTTGATGACGATTCGTGGGCGCTGCGCTTCGATCACCTGCCGAACCTCAGCCAGACTGGTGACATCCAGTTCGGCGGCGGTGAGCGGAATCGCGGTCGGTGGCCCATCCCCCTCCTGAAATGCCTGGCCAAGCTGTCCGCCACTACCGGTGATCAGAATACTCATTCTCTGCCAAACTCCTTGTTGATCGATCTGTTTTCGGGCGTCAAAACTGGTTGTCATCAGCTGATCGGCAGGCGATCGATCAACTGTTGCAGCGGTGGAGCGGCGGCGTCCCGTGGGGAGAGGATCGGTTCTGTTCCCGGGATCAGCGGCCACTGGATGCCGAGGGTGGGATCGTTCCACTGAATGGCGATCTCACTCGAGGCGTCATAGAAATCGGTACACTTGTACTCAACCTGGGCCGGCCCTTCAAGAACATAGAAGCCGTGGGCAAAGCCCGGAGGAATATAGAGCTGATGAAAGTTGGAAGCCGAGAGGCGGGTTCCAAACCACTGGGCAAATGTTGCCGCCCCCCGGCGGATATCGAGCGCCAGATCGAAGATCTCTCCCTCGATCACCCTGATCAACTTTCCCTGGGGCCGTTCAAGCTGGGCATGCAGCCCGCGCAGGGTTCCCCTGACCGAACGGGAGTGGTTGTCCTGCACAAAAGTCAGACCAACGCCACCAGCCACATAACGGTCCCGGTGGTACGTCTCGAGAAAGAAGCCCCGTTCATCGCAATGGACCCGCGGCTCAATCAGGACGACGCCGGGAAGTGGGGTCTGTTTAAAGATCATCTCGTCTCCCTACCGCTGCTCCCGTTCCGGAATCTGCCATTCCAGAAGCTGGAGAAGATAACGGCCGTAGCCATTGTGACGCATCGGTTGAGCGATGGCCGCCACCTCCGCGGAGGTGATCCAGCCGAGGCGCCAGGCAATCTCCTCGAGACAGGCGACCATCAACCCCTGGCGTTCCTGCAGAACCTGGATAAAGGCCGAGGCCTGCTGGAGCGACTCGTGGGTGCCGGTGTCGAGCCAGGCAATTCCCCGGCCAAGCCTTTTGACGTGGAGGTCTCCGCTTTCGAGGTAGGCCCGGTTGACATCCGTGATCTCGAGCTCGCCACGCCGCGAGGGTTTGAGCTGGCGGGCAATCTCGACAACCCGATTGTCATAGAAGTAGAGGCCGGTCACTGCCCAGTTTGACCGCGGTTCGGCCGGCTTCTCCTCGATGCTGACCGCCCGGCTGTCGCGGTCGAACTCGACCACTCCGTAACGTTCCGGATCACTGACCTGGTAAGCGAAGACGGTCGCTCCGCGCGGCTGCTCGGCCGCCTGTCGCAGATCTTCGCTCAAGCCATGACCGTAGAAGATATTGTCGCCAAGGACCAGCGCGACGTTCTCTGCGCCAACAAAATCGGCCCCGATCAGAAAGGCCTGGGCGAGCCCTTCCGGACGTGGCTGCACGGCGTAGCGGAGGGAGATGCCGTAGCGGCTTCCGTCTCCGAGCAGCCGCTGGAACTGGGCCTGGTCCTCCGGCGTCGTGATGATCAGAATATCCCGGATCCCGGCGAGCATGAGGGTCGAGAGCGGATAGTAGATCATCGGCTTGTCATAGATCGGCAGGAGCTGTTTGCTGACCGCCGTCGTGATCGGATAGAGCCGGGTTCCGGAACCGCCAGCCAGAATAATGCCTCTCATCGTCTCTCCATGTGTCAGTGCGCGGCGCCTTCGCCGAGCCGTTCACGCTCATACTTCCCGGCCAGCACCGTCTCTGACCAGGCGCGGTTCTCGAGGTACCAGGCAATGGTCAGGGTCAGGCCCGACTCAAAGTTGACCGAGGGCGCCCAACCAAGCTCGGCGCGAATCTTCGACGCATCGATCGCGTAGCGCCGGTCATGGCCAGGGCGATCTTTCACAAATGTCTTCAGCTGGGTATAGCTGGTCAGCCCCTGCGCCCGCAGCGCCCCATTCGAGGCGGCCGGGACCTGCAACTCGAGATCCGCGCAGAGGCGATCGACAATCTCGAGATTGGTTCGTTCATTACCGCCGCCGATGTTGTACTTCTCTCCGGTTCGGCCATGCCGGAGAACCAGCCAGATGCCCGCGCAGTGGTCCTCGACGTAGAGCCAGTCGCGGACATTTCCGCCGTCACCGTAGATGGGGAGCGAGCGGCCTTCAAGCGCGTTGAGGATCATAAGGGGGATCAGCTTCTCCGGAAACTGGAAGGGGCCATAGTTGTTTGAGCAGTTGGTGATCAGTGTCGGCACCTGGTAGGTCTCATGCCAGGCCCGGACGAGGTGATCCGCGGCCGCCTTGGAGGCGGCGTAGGGAGAGTTGGGGGCATAGGGGGTGGTCTCGCAGAAGAGTCCGGTTTCGCCAAGCGTTCCGTAGACCTCATCGGTCGAGACGTGGAGAAAACGAAAGTCCCGGCGCGCCGCCGGATCGAGGTGGCGGAGATAACGGCGGGTCACTTCAAGCAGGATGTAAGTACCGACGATGTTGGTATCGATAAACGGCGTCGGATCATCGATCGAGCGGTCGACGTGCGACTCCGCGGCAAAGTTGACCACTGCCACCGGCGCGTAGTCGCGGAAGACCTGCTCGACGGCCGCCCGATCGGCAATATCGGCCTCGATGAGGGTGACCCGGCCACCCTGCAGAGGAAGCTCCAGACTGGCGCGGTTGCCGGCGTAGGTGAGTTTGTCGATGATCACCACGCCCACGTCCTCGTGTCCTCCCCCGTGCTCAAGCAGGTAGCGGACAAAGTTGGCGCCGATAAACCCAGCCCCACCCGTGACAACTATGTGATTCATAACTGATCCAATCCGCCTCGCTCAATTGATGATTGTCGCAATTTTGGACACGAAAACCGATTATCCACTAAATTTGTCCGGAATTGAACAGCCGGCGGCACAATCAATCCGATCATCTCTACCGCGCCAGGACAATCGCGTTTTAAACTCAGCTGACAGGCAAGGGGTTGCTGATTGGTCCTATTGGTCCTATTGGTCCTA
>JBEAVZ010000354.1:0-6975 GCA_041160645.1 Acidobacteriota bacterium | reverse complement strand
TTTTTCCCGCTCGTTCTCTTGCTCAAGACTCCACTCGCCATCCTGGTGCTCTTTCTGCTCTTCCTCTTCACTCTGTTCAAAAATCGTCGAAGCGCTCAACCCGATGGTCGTCTGACCCTGCTGGCAATCTCGACCTCGATACTGCTCTTCTCGATGACGTCAAACATTAATGCCGGCGTTCGTCATATCCTCTCCATCTGTTTCTTTCTTGCTCTCGCACTATCCGATTTTATCGTTACTCAATTCCGAATGAAGAGCCATCTTCGTCCACTATTGGGCATCCTTCTCCTTATGTTTGGATATGAGAGCCTCGAGGCCGGATCTGACCATATCGGATACTTCAATCGGCTCGCCGGGTCGAGGCCGGAGAGAATACTGGATGAATCTGATCTTGATTGGGGGCAGGGGATCTATCAGTTGAGCCAATACCTGGAGGAGAAGGGGGTGTCGAAGGTAAGTCTGGTCTATTTTGGGACAGCTCCCCTTGATCAGGTCGGACTCCCACCGCTCGAGTCGGCCAGGATTGAAGAGGGAAAGACGAAAGGATACGTTGCCGTAAGCACCCATTATCTGGCGGTACCATACAGCCAGTATCAATGGTTGAACCGGTATCAGCCCATCCACCGTAGCGGCAATACATTTAATATTTACTTCTTCGAATAGGCGAGCCGGGTCGGACCAACCTGGGCCTCGCCGGATCGACCACGGGGGATAGTTCAGGGGGGCCCGGGGCCGCTTTGCCACTCCTCTTGGCTCATCAGTTCTGGGGTGGCCGGCCTTTGCCGCTCAGGCTCAGCTTCATAAAAGGCTTTTCAGTGGTGACAAAAAGGAGTGCACAGATAATCAGGATAAGCGGACAGATGATCAGACTTTGCGTGAGAAGATCGAGGTTGAAGGACCGTGCCAGCGAACTCAATGAGGCCGTTCTGACAAAGGCCTGCGAGATGATCATGACGTGGTAGAGGTAGATGGTGTAACACATGCCGCCAATGATGACGATCCATTGCATTCTGATCAGGCGGCTGGTCATTCTCCCCAGGTAGCAACCCAGATAGAGTGCCGCAATCAGCAGGGGCAGCAGGAAGTAGAGGTGCCCAAACCCGAGCAGAATCCAGAGAATCATCGCGCCGGCGGCGATGGCCAGCAGATCTCCCCGCCACGTGCGCGCCCTTTCCCGACCATTTTCACCCAGATACAGATCGGCGAGGAGAAAGCCGGCGAGAAAGTAGTGCATAAAGTTGGGCAGAGAGATCATGAGCCACTTCGGTCCGTGGGGATAGATGTAGAGTTGTGAGAGCAGCCCGAAGAGAATGATTGCGGCGAGGAGTGAATAGCGGCGGAATCGTGCGTCGCGCAGATTGAAACCGCGCATGAGCAGCGGCACAATCAGGTAGAACTGAATCTCGACCTCCAGTGACCACGCGACACCATTGATCGCGCTCTCCCGTTCATAGAGTGGCCCGTGCAGGTAGAGTGAACTGGCCAGAAGATTGGGGAGCAGTCCGGTGATATCATTCCCATCCTGCCATTTGATGAGCAGATAGATGAGCAGGCAGAGCAGGTAGGGGGGCTCGATCCTCGTCACCCGTCGCCAGTAGTAAGATTTGAGCTCCGGGGCGGGCTGGTTCAGAAAGGCTCTTGTGACAAAGGGGATGGCGAGGATGAATCCGCTGATGACGAAGAAGAGGTTGACCCCGAAATGGCCACAGTAGGCCGCGAGGATCAGCCAGGAATCGCCGGCGGCGGCAAACCAGTCGGCTGAGCTGGCAATCTTCTCGACGCGTCCGGTCGCCGGGAGGTAGATTGAGACCAGATGGTGAAAGACGACCGCGGCAATCGCGAGGAACCGCAGGCCGTCGACCTCCGGGATCAGGTTGCCACTCGAGGTGACACGTGAAAGGCGGCGCGCCAACCAGTCATTGGCCTCACCCAGCTGCGTGAGAGTGCTCTTCATCAATGGTGTTTTCCCAAAAAATATTGGAGTTGTCACTAAACCGGGGTACTCTATCAATGTTTCATACCTGTGGCAAATTCCAGGGAGACAATAATTCTGAGAAGGGACACCCCATGAGCGAGAGCATCAAATATCAACTCGACGAATCGCGTATTCCGAAGCATTGGTACAACATCGTTGCGGATCTTCCCGTGCCACCGCCGCCGGTTCTTCATCCGGGAACGCATCAACCGGTCGGGCCTGCCGACCTGGAGCCGCTCTTCCCGATGTCACTGATTATGCAGGAGGTCTCCGCGGAGCGCGAGATCGAGATTCCCGAACCGGTTCGGGAGGTCTATCGGCAGTGGCGTGTCACGCCACTCTACCGCGCCCGGCGTTTGGAGAAGGCCCTCGATACTCCGGCGAAGATCTACTATAAGTATGAAGGGGTCAGTCCTGCCGGCAGCCACAAACCGAACACCGCGGTAGCCCAGGCCTTCTACAACCGCGAGGCGGGAGTGAAACGGATCGTCACTGAGACCGGGGCCGGTCAGTGGGGCTCCTCGCTCTCCTTTGCCGGGTCGATCTTTGGAATTGAGATCCAGGTCTTTATGGTGCGGGTCTCTTTTGATCAGAAGCCGTATCGCCGCGCGATGATGGAGACCTATGGGGCGCGTTGTGTTGCCTCGCCGTCACGCGAGACCCTTTCCGGCAATGCGATTCTCGATCAGAATCCGAACCATCCCGGAAGTCTCGGTATCGCCATTTCGGAGGCGGTTGAACTGGCGGCCCAGCGCGAGGATACCAAGTATGCCCTCGGATCGGTGCTCAACCACGTTCTTCTTCACCAGACCGTCATCGGACTCGAGTCGATTGAGCAGATGGAGATGGCTGGTGACTATCCGGATATCGTCGTCGGCTGCACTGGTGGGGGCTCAAACTTTGCCGGGATCGCCTTCCCGTTCATCGGTCAGAAGTTGCGGGGTGGCCAGGATGTGCGGATCATCGCCGTGGAACCGGCGGCTTGCCCAAGCCTGACGCGTGGCGCCTATGCTTATGATTTTGGCGATACCGCCCACCTGACCCCGCTGACCAAGATGCACACGCTCGGTTCAACCTTCACCCCGCCAGGATTCCACGCCGGCGGGTTACGGTACCACGGAATGGCACCGCTGGTCAGCCACCTCAAGGATCTCAATCTGATCGAGGCGCGGGCCTATCACCAGACCAGGTGCTTTGAGGCTGGGGTTGCCTTCGCGCGGGCCGAGGGGATTGTTCCCGCTCCGGAGGCCAACCACGCCGTGCGCGGGGCGATCGATGAGGCGTTGAAGTGTAAAGAGGAGGGGACGAGCCGGACGATTCTTCTCAACCTCTGCGGCCACGGCCATCTCGATATGCAGGCCTATGCCGACTATGCGGCGGGCAAGCTGACCGATCAGGAGTATGACGAAGGCGAGCTCGCCATGGCCCTTGCCGGCTTGCCCTCGGTCCGCGAATAAGAAGTGGGGAGTGGAGTGTGTGAGGTGTTGAATGACAATACCCGGTCATCAGCCCTCACACTCCCCATTACTCAATTCTGGTTACAACGAATCTTCCAACTCCCCGCTTCTTCTTCCCGTTCCGCTACATCTTCTTCAGCCAGGCGAGTAGTCTCGACCAGCCATCCTGTGCCTGTTCCTTGCGGTAGCTTGGACGGTAGTCAGCGTGGAAGGCGTGGGGGGTATCGGGATAGAGTCTGATCTCTGATGGTTTCCCCGCCTCCTTGAGCGCCTTCTGCATCTGATCGACCGTTTCGTTGGGAATCCCCGTGTCGGCCCCACCATAGAGCCCAAGGATCGGGGCATCGATGTTTTTGACGACATCGAGAGGGTGGTTGGGCTGAAGCTCGGTCTTGGAGCCGGTCAGTCGGCCATACCAGGCGATCCCGGCCTTCAGCTTCGGGTTATGGGCGGCATAGAGCCAGACAATTCGACCACCCCAGCAGAACCCTGTGATGGCCAGCTTCGAGGCATGTCCGCTGTTCTTCCGCGCCCAGTCCGCCGTGGCATCGAGATCGGCCATGACCTGCGAGTCGGGCACTTTGGAGACTACCGTCATGATCTGGTTGCGCTCGAGTTTGGAGACATCGCCCTGGCGGGCATACATCTCGGCGGCAATCGCCAGGTAGCCCTGTTTGGCGAGGCGGCGGCAGATATCCTTGATGTGCTCGTGAACTCCAAAGATCTCCTGGACAACCAGGACGACCGGAAAGTTCCGGCCCCGCGCCGGCATGGCGCGATAAGCCGGAATCTCGCCATCCTTGACCGGGATCTTCACCTCTCCGGCGATCAGCCCTTCGGTGTTGGTGGTGATGGTCGTCGGTTCCTGAATCGGTTCGACCGCGAAGGCGAACCCGGCCGTCAGTGAGGTCACGACAAAGGCGCGTCGGCTGACCTCCGGGAGTGGGGTGAAGAGACCTTTCAATTCCTCGTCCATTTTGATCCTCGTTTCGATGGGTTGATTTTAGCGTGGCAATGGTTCCGGCATCGCCGCGATGCCGTAGGCCAGAACGGCCATGACGGCGGCATTCTCAGCGAGGTTACGCGGATCGACCTTGTCGAAGGTATCCGCGGCGGTATGATGATACTTGAAGTAGTGGCGAGTGTCCGTGATTGGGGCGAAGCCCGGGACGCCCGCATTCTCGAGTGGTGAGATGTCGGCTCCGACCGAGTTGGAGACGAGCCGGATGATTCCCGCCCCGCCCGACTGGAGCACTCTCGCCAGTGGTTGCAGCATCGGCAGGGCCCGTGGAACAACGTGGGCGTAGAAGCCGGTTGGATGACCGGCGCCGAGATCGCTCTCAATTGCGGCAATGTGGTTGGCCAGGTTGTGGCGCTGATTCTCGAAGTAGGTCGTGCCGCCCCGCAGCCCATTCTCTTCGTTCATGTATGGAATGACGCGAATGGTTCTCCGCGGACGCAGTCCGAGCTTGCGGCAGAGGTTGACCACCTCCATGGCGGTGGCGACTCCGACGGCGTCGTCAAGCGCACCGGTGCCAAGATCCCATGAGTCGAGATGACCAGAGACGATCACCACTTGTTCGGGGTTTTCGTAACCCCGGAGATCGGCGATCACATTGTGGCTGATGGCGTCCGGCATTGTCTGGGGAGTGATTACCAGGCGCAGTTTCACCTCTCCCTGTGCCGCGAGGTGGGCAATCAGTTCCGCATCTTCAGCCGTAATCGCCGCCGCCGGAATCCTGGGGACGCCCTCATCGTATCTGACGCTGCCGGTATGGGGTTTGCGAAAGGCACTGCTGCCCGCCGAGCGATTCAATGCCGCGACGGCGCCAAGGCGGGCCGCGGCTACCGCGCCGCCGCTCCGGTAGGCGACCGCCTGTCCGTAGGCCTCGGTTCCGCTGCCCTGGTCCTGGATTGCCTCATCAAACTTGACGTTGAAGAGGACGATTCTTCCCTGGACCCGACTCTGACCAAGCCGGTTCAATTCATCAAAACTGCGGACAACGACAACCGGGGCAAGAAGCCCCGCGGGTGGAGTCGCGACGCTCGGTCCGAGCGCGGTGATAACAATCTTCTGGGTCGTTCCCGGGGCCATCCCCGGAAACTGGGTGAGCGCCGCGCTCTCTTCACCGCGAACCCAGTGAGGAACGCGGACCTCTTCGAGCCGCACGTCGAGACCGAGCGCCCGCATCTCGCCGGCGATATACTCGACTGCCCGCGCCGCCTGCGGGCTGCCACTGAGGCGAGGTCCGATGTTGTTGCAGAGGTAGGCCGTTTGGCGCAGGGCATAGTCGCTTGCCAGTGCGGCATCGCGCAATCGCGCCAGATCGGTAATAAGCTGATCCGGAAGGGGCACGGCGGCTTCGCGCTGCGCCAGAGCGGACAGGCTGCCCGTGAGCAATGTTCCCAGCAGGATGAGCGTCAGCGCTTTCACCTTCACTTGACGAACTCCCGTTTACGCAGCCAGTTCTCGAGCAGGGCCGGCCAGGTCTTCAGCCACGGGTTGTCCCTGGCCAATCCCACTCCGTGCCGCCCCGACTCATAGACATGCATTTCGTAGGGAACACCAGCCTTTCGCAACGCCGCCGCCATCATCAGTCCATTCTCGAGCGGGACCGCTTTGTCGTCCTCGGTGAAGAAGATGAAGGTTGGCGGCGTCTGCGCGGTGACCTGCTGTTCGCTCGAGAGAAGTTTGATCAGTTCGGGCGAGGGGGTGTCGCCAAGCAGATTGCGGCGCGAGCCGGCGTGGACGAATGGATCGGTCATTGTGATGACCGGGTAGCAGAGGATCGCCACGTCAGGACGGCTGCTGACACGGTCGATCGGGTCGGGAGCGTCTGCCTTGCCGGCATCGAAGTGGGTAGCCGCGGTCGACGAGAGGTGGCCACCCGCCGAGAAGCCCATCACGCCAATCTTTTGGGGATCGATCTTCCACTCGCTCGCATGGGATCGCGTCGTGCGGATCGCTCTTTGCACGTCCCAGAGCATGGACGGATGCTGGTATTTCGGGCCAAGGCGATACTTGAGAACCACGGCCGTCACTCCAAGGCTGTTGAGCCAGAGGGCGATGTCGTGACCTTCGTGCTTGGCCAGCCCCCGGTATCCGCCGCCTGGACAAACGACAACGGCGGCGCCGGTAGCCTTGTCTGACGGCGCCGGGTAGAGCTGATAGCTCGGAATATCTTCCGGCAGTTCCCCCCTGGCGCCGGGTGCTCCACCCGGCCAGAGCGGCTGGGCTGGTGGTTCCACACTCTGGGCAAGGGCCAACGTCGAGGTCAGGGCCAGGACAGCCAACTGGATGAGAATCTGTTTCGTCATGCTTGGTCTCCAAGTCTGTGGGGTCGATTGCCTCCCGGTCTCCCTCCCTGACCCTCTACCGCGCCGCGGCTGGCCGTTGAGCCATCTCGCTCAACACCGGCCTGTGATGACGTCCCGTGCCAGGTCCGGTGGGCCAGGTCCCCGCGGGCCAGATCCCCGCTGGGAAGGACGGCGGGCGCCAGAGGTCCAGGATCCGGCATCGGCGCCGCAAGTCGGGCAAAGAGC
>JBEAVZ010000409.1:0-13893 GCA_041160645.1 Acidobacteriota bacterium | reverse complement strand
GGCGGGTCGGTCGGCGGGGCGAGCCGTCCGCGGCAACCGCAACGCCGCGCCCCACGCCGGCCGGGGCACGGATCTTCTGGCCTGTTCTCGCCATCCCACTCTTCACCATCCTCGTTGCTCTCCTCTTCCGCTGGCTGGGAATGGATGGCAATCGCGGGGCGCTGGTGGGGCTCGGCTTCGGTGGCGTCGTCGCGATGCTCATCGCCAAACTGGTCACCGGAGGCGATCTGCGGACGATGATGAATGAGGGCCGCCGTCTCAATGAGTCGATGGGCGCGGTCAGTATCCTTCCGCAACTCCTCGCTTCGCTTGGGGTCGTCTTCACCGCTGCCCAGGTTGGTGACCTGCTTGCCGCCGGTGTCCGGCACTTGGTTTCGGCCGATCAGCTCTTTCTGCTGGTCCTCGCCAACTGTCTCGGAATGGCCCTCTTCACGATGGTCATGGGAAACTCCTTTGCGGCCTTCCCGGTGCTTGCCAGCGGGGTGCTGGTCCCGCTCCTCATTCGCCCTTACGGTGTCGATCCGGCCCTGGCGGCGATCATCACCCTTACCGCCGGATCGAGCGGCACCCTGCTCACGCCGATGGCCGCCAACTTCAACATCGTCCCGGCAGCTTTGCTCAACCTGCGTGATCAGTATGGGGTGATCCGGTACCAGTTGCCCTACGCCCTCGCTCTCTGGTCATTTCACGTCCTCTGGCTCTGGTGGTCGATTCGGTCGGGTCGGCCGTGATGGTCAGTGAAAAGCTGATGGAGAAGCGTGGCGTGACATGATATCCTCCGCCGTGGTCGATTCCCTGTACTTTGTGAGGTAGCACCAAGATGCTCAAAGCAAACTATTTTCGGTTCGTTCTCGTGCTGGTTCTGACGATTCCGGTCGTCGTTCTGCTCCTCGTCACCGGCCCATCGGTGCCGGTCTCGCTCGGAGAGCCGGCGGCTCCGGTTCCGGCGCTCTGGCAGCTGGCGCCGTCGAGTCCGGAGATTCCCGACGCCGAGCGGCTGGCGGAACTGCGGCGCCGTCGTGAGGCGACCCTCCGGAAGATGTCTCCGGAGAGCGTGATGGTCCTCTTCAGCGCAGAGCCGCGAATCTACACCAACGATGTCGACTACCACTATCGTCAGGAGAACAATCTCTACTACCTGACCGGAATTCGGCAGAACGGGGCGGTGCTCGTCCTTATCCCAGGCGCAAAGCAGACCCGCGAGATCCTCTTCATGCCAGAGCGTGATCCGCGCTATGAGACCTGGAATGGGCGCATGCTCAGCCTTGACGAGGCCCGCCAGCACAGCGGCGTCCGCGAGGTCTGGGATGCCCGTCGTCTGACCGGGCTGCTGGCCTACCTCTTTCCGCCAGCCTCCTCGACCTTTGCCGCGCGGAGCCCGCTCCAAATCCCGGATGAGAAGACGAGTGCCGCCTGGCGCGAGGAGTTTGCGGCAGTCAGCCAGGCTGTCAGGGTCGACCAGGCCCAGCTCTACCTTCTGACGCCTCCCGGACGAGATCTGCGCGAGTACCGCCAGGAGCATGAGCTGGCCGAGAAGCTGGCTTCGACCATGCCGAAACTGCGGATCCTCTCCGGCCATCCGATCTTTGCCGAGCTGCGACTGGTCAAGTCGCCCCTCGAACTCCGACTGCTCCAGCACGCGGTCGACATCACCAGTGAGGCCTTCCACCGGGTCTTTGCCATGGCGCGCCCCGGACTTTATGAATACGAAGTCCAGGCCGAGTTTGAGTACACCTTCCGGCGCCGAAACGCCGACAGCTGGGGCTACCCCTGCATCGTCGGCGCGGGCGAGAACGCGACCACGCTCCATTACATCACCAGTCAGGATCGGCTTGCCGACGATAGTCTGATTCTCATGGACTGCGCGGCCGAGTATGACCACTACACCGCCGATATCACCCGGACCATCCCGATCAATGGAAAGTTTACGCCGGCCCAGGCGGAGATCTACCGCATCGTCTATGACGCTCAGATGGCCTCGATCAAGCGGGTTCGCCCCGGGAACCTCGTTGGTTCGGTCATGGATCCGCAGACGGCCACCAACTCTGTTCAGGGAGTGACGGCGGAAGTGATCAAGGAGGGGCTCTACCGGCTCGGCCTGATCACCTCACGGGAGAACAATGAGTTCAGGATCTGGTACATGCACGGATCGAGCCACTGGATCGGGATGAACGTGCACGATGTCGGGAGCTACCGCACCCCCCTCGCGCCGGGCATGGTCCTGACCGTCGAACCGGGAATCTACATCCGCCCCGACGCCCTCGATGTGCTGCCGAAGACGCCCGAGAACGAGCGCTTCATCGCGGCGGTTCGTCCGGCCTTCGAAAAGTACAAAGGCATCGGCGTGCGGATCGAGGACGATATCCTGGTCACCGAAGGTGAACCGAAGGTCATGTCGGCGCGGATTCCCTCGCGCATCGACGAGGTCGAGTCGACCATCGCCCGTCTCAATCAGGAGCTGCGGCGCAATGGCTGGCCAACCGCGACGGCGCGCGCCCGCTGAGTTGACTGAGTTCGCTGACTTCACTGAGGGCGGCTCATGGCGATAGATCTCACTACACCACCCGGGAGGTTGGCGCTGGTCAGCCTGCCCCCCGCGCGCTACCGCGAACTGCTCGCGAAGCTGCCCGAGGTCCCCGGCTTTGTTCAATTGACCCGTGATGCGGAAGAGATCACCCTCATCCTGGCCGAAGAGGAGTGGGCGCGGCTCGCTCCCTCCTTTCCGGAGGCGCGCTTTCTGGGTGGAAGAAGGCTCATCCAGTTCGATCTCGTTCTCGACTTCTCGATCGTCGGCTTTCTGGCCGAGGTGACCCGGTTGCTGGCCGCGGCCGGGATCAGTATCTTCGCCATCTCCACCTGGCGAACGGACGCCGTGCTGGTCCCGGAGGAGTCGTTTGACCAGGCAGTCAGGACGATCAGGTCTGCAACGAGACTGGCGAGGATTGCCGGATTGGAGTAAGAGTTTGAAATCAGAGAAGAAGAGCGGAATGCAGACGCGGGCCGTCTACACGGCCAAAGAGGTCGATCAGACCACCTCGATCAGCCCCCCGATCTACCAGACCACCACTTTCAGCGCCGCAACCGCCGCCGAATTTGCGGAGATTGCCATCGCGACCAGACCGTCCGAGTTCTACACCCGCTATGGCAACCCAAACCACGAGATGGTCGAGGCGACACTGGCGGCGCTCGAAGGAGGGGAGGCCGCCCTCGTCACCAGCTCCGGAATGGCGGCAATCTTTGCCGTCATGCTCGGCACTCTCGCCCAGGGTGACCACATCGTGGCCCAACGCAACCACTATGCCGGGGCCATGACGCTCCTCCGTGACTACCTGCCCCGCTGGGGAATCACCGTTACCCTCGTCGATCAGACCGATCCGGCAGCCTTTGCGGCGGCGATCCGACCGGAGACGCGCCTCCTCTATGTCGAGACTCCCGTCAATCCGCTCATGCAGATCACCGATCTGCGCGCGATCGTCGCCATGGCCCGCGCTCATGGTCTGCTGACAGTCTGTGACAACACCTTTGCCACTCCGATCAATCAACGCCCACTCGAACTCGGCATCGATGCCGTCATTCACAGCGCGACCAAATATATTGGCGGACATCACGATGCAACAGCGGGCGCCATTGTCGGGGGGCGCGACTTGATCGAGCGCGTCTGGCGTTTTACCCTCGTCGCCGGCTCGACGCTCAGTCCCTTTGACAGTTGGCTGCTCCTCCGCGGTCTGCGTACGCTGGGGCTCCGCGTCGAGCGGCATAATCAGAATGCCCAGGCTCTCGCGACCTTCCTCGAAGCCCACCCGTCGGTCGCCCACGTCTATTATCCGGGACTCCCTTCACATCCACAGCACGAGCTGGCCAGGAGCCAGATGGATGGATACACCGGGATGCTCAGCGTCGAACTGAAGGGCGGCTACGCTGCCGCCGATGGCCTGATCTCTGGTTTGCGACTCGCGACGCGCGCGGCCAGTCTCGGTGGCTTTGAGACATTGGTCGTCCATCCAGCCTCGATGTGGAGCCTCCAGCTTTCGGCGGAGACCCGCCAGTCGACCGGCATCAACGACGGGCTTGTCCGCATCTCCGTCGGACTCGAGGATGAGGCAGATCTGATCGCCGATTTTGCCCAATCGCTCGACTCGCTCGACTCGCTCGACTCGCTTGGTTGAGACAGGCACTCTCAAGCTGCCAAAGGTCGTCGAGATGATGTGGGCGAGAAAAAAATAAGGAGAGACCGAAAAGATCTCTCCCCCTCAAGGCTAGCTTTGCTGGGATGAAAACTTGGAAGACAATGGCCCGGGAATGGATCCCAAACCACAACTATCATCAGCAAGCCAAGTGCCACGACCGGGCCTTCCGCGCTGGAATATCCTATCTCGTTGGCTCTGTTGTCTTTAAGCTGTTCGCCCTGCGTGGGCTCACCCTCGCCGGGGCCCTTCTTCATCCATTATTTTGTAAAGATACTTCAATTTTTCGGAAAAACAGCTCTTCGAAGATCTTCGTCCGCAGGTCGGCCCCGGTTTGCCGACCATCTTTCCAATCGGCTACCATGGCCGCTGCCGGGCCACTTGTGAAGCGGCCGGCTCTGAGCGGCTCTCAACTGCCGAAACCTTTGTTGGAGCCGCAACTGCTGGAGGAGGAATTGTTGGATGGCAAATGGGGATGAAGAAGCGGCAGGGCGGACACTCGGCGATCTGGCGATCAGGGTCTCGATGCTGCCGCGTGACACCAATCCGGGTGGAACCATCTTTGGCGGGGTGATTTTGAGCCACCTCGATCTGGCTGGCGCCATCGAGGCCCGCAAGCATGCCGACAGGAGTTTTGTCACTGTCGCCATGACCGGCGTCGAGTTCATCTCCCCCGTCTTCGTGGGTGATGTGGTCAGTTTCTATACCCGCACCGTCAGGGTCGGACGGACCTCGGTGACCGTGAGCGTGATTGTCGAGGCCGATCGTTACCACAATGCGAATGAGATTGTCCGGGTCATGGAGGCCGAGGCCGTCTATGTCGCCGTCGATGAGAATCGGCAACCGATCCCGGTTCTCGACAAATAACGCCGGCGAGGGGCCAGAACCGTCCGTTCACCATGAGAGTTCTCTATTCCGATCGATACATGATTCCGCTTGAGCCGACCCATCCCTTTCCGATGTCGAAGTATCGGCTCACCCGCGATCGCCTTCTCGCCGAGGGCTCGATCACCCACTGGCATCTGACCGAACCACCACTGGCCTCGGATGAAGATATCCTGCTCGTCCACGACCCGTCGTACTGGCGCCGCTGCGCCAGCGGGACGCTGACCCGGCACGAGGTCCGCCGCATCGGCTTCCCCTGGTCAGAGGGGCTGGTCCGCCGCTCCCGCGCCTCTGTCCAGGGGACGATCCTCGCCGCCCGCAGCGCGATAAGGGATGGCCTTGCCTCTAACCTCGCCGGGGGGACCCACCACGCCTACCCGGACCACGGAGAGGGGTACTGTGTCCTCAACGACATCGCCATCGCTATCCGGGTTCTCCAGCGGGATGGCCTGGCCCGACGTTTTGCGGTCATCGATTGCGATGTCCACCAGGGGAATGGCACCGCGGCCATCTTCCAGGATGATCCGGAGGTCTTCACCTTCTCCATGCACGGTGAAAAGAATTTTCCGGCGCGCAAAGAACAGGGCTCCCTCGATATTCATCTCCCCGATGGTCTGGGCGATGATCAGTATCTGACCATCCTGGCCGATCACCTCCCACGCATTCTCGACGATTTTCGACCCGCGATGGTCTTCTACCAGGCGGGAGTCGACCCTTATGAGAAGGATCGACTCGGAAAGTTGAAGCTGACCATCGAGGGGCTCCGCCGCCGTGACCTGCTGGTCCTCCGTTCCTGCCGGCTGCGGGGGATTCCTGTCGTTACCACTATGGGTGGTGGTTATGCCCGGCAGATCGCGGATACGGTCGAAGCCCATTGCAATACGGTCAGGGTCGCCCTGAGCCTGCTTTGAACCCGCCCTGGAAAAATAATTCGTCATGAGCCGAACATGGACTTGACAGGGTGCTGTGTAATAAATAATATCTCGTACTTTGCGGATGAAGAACTCCGTAATCTGTGCGGTGCCAGCGGGCAATGAAGTGTGAAGGCACCGCCCGAAGCGGACCAGCAGATCCGGAAGAACGCCCAGTTCTCTTGTAGCACTGGACCTTCTCCGGTCAGACTGCCTCCAGCTTCGTTGGTAAATATTGTGGCGTAGCGGTTCTCGTAAATGAGATGTTTCGTCAACTGAGTCACGCAGCCGTTTCAGGATTCTGACTCTCCCGACCAACATCGAGACCCTCCGTTTCGTTGCTGCCCTTGCCACCGGGCCACGGCCCTGGCCGGCAGCACCGTCATCAAGTCAATCTTTGACGCCACAGAAAAACCGGGCGATTTGGGACGCCGCTTTCACACATCTCTCGCTAATATCCCAGGAAAACTGTCTGATTGTCTGAAAACTGCCAGGTGACTGGCAGCTGACGAGTCTGTCGCCTCAAGCTGGGGATTCCCGTCGCTGATGAGATCCCTGGATGAGATATTTGCCCTCCCTCGGGAGGGGAGAGCCTCTGTCGCCATACTGTTGATGTGATCTGTCGACCGATCCGCTAAACGGATACTGTTGCAGGATCACCAAGCAGATGACGGGCACGGCGCATCATTTGAACTACGATTATGCCGACTATCAATCAATTGGTCCGTAAAGGACGAAAGCAAGTCAAGTATAAGACCTCGAGCCCGGCTCTCCAGTCCTGCCCACAGCGGCGCGGGGTCTGTGTGCAGGTCAAAACGCAGACACCAAAGAAGCCAAACTCGGCGCTCCGCAAGATCGCCCGTGTTCGGCTCACCAATGGTATTGAAGTCACTTCCTACATCCCGGGAATCGGCCACAACCTGCAGGAGCACTCGATCGTGCTCGTCCGCGGTGGTCGTGTGAAGGACCTCCCCGGAGTTCGCTACCATATCGTTCGTGGCACGCTCGATTCGGTTGGGGTTGCCAACCGCAAGCAGGGCCGCTCCAAGTATGGTGCGAAGCGTCCGAAGGAGGGTGCTGCCGCTGCTGCTGCCAAGGGTGGCGCGAAGGGTGGCAAGAAGAAGTAGTTCCAAGAGCAGCAGGAGTCTGATATGCCGAGAAGAAGAGAAGTTCCAAAACGTGAGGTTCTGCCGGATCCGGTCTACAACAGCACCCTCGTCGCCAAGTTTGTCAGCGCCATGATGTGGGATGGCAAGCGGTCAGTGGCCGAGGGAATCCTCTACAAGTCGCTGGCGAAGATCAGTGAGAAGACCGGCGAGGACGCCCTCAAGGTCTTCAAGCGGGCGATCGAGAACCTCCAGCCCAAGGTCGAGGTCAAGTCCAAGCGAGTTGGCGGCGCCAACTACCAGGTTCCGGTCGAGGTCAATACCTCCCGGCGGACGGCTCTCGCGATGCGCTGGCTGGTTGGCTACGCCCGCTCCCGCGGTGAAAAGACCATGGTCGATCGCCTCGCGGGCGAGATTCTCGATGCCGCCTCCGGCAAAGGTAACGCGATCAAGAAGCGTGAAGATGTTCACCGTATGGCCGAGGCCAACAAGGCTTTTGCCCATTATCGTTGGTAGTTAATTATGGCAAGACAAGCACCACTCAGCAGATTCCGGAACATTGGCATCATGGCGCACATCGATGCCGGCAAGACGACGACGTCTGAGCGCATCCTTTTTTACACCGGAGTCTCCTACAAGATCGGCGAAGTGCACGAAGGCACGGCGACGATGGACTGGATGGAGCAGGAGCAGGAGCGTGGCATTACGATCACCTCTGCGGCGACCACCTGCTTCTGGAAGCGGAACGGCGAAGAGTACCGGATCAACATCATCGATACTCCAGGCCACGTCGACTTCACGATCGAAGTCGAGCGCAGCCTGCGCGTTCTCGATGGCGCCGTGGCGGTCTTCGATGCCGTGGCGGGTGTCCAGCCCCAGTCCGAGACGGTCTGGCGGCAGGCCGACAAGTACAACGTCCCCCGGATCGCCTTCATCAACAAGATGGATCGGCCCGGCGCGGACTTCGACCACGCGGTCGAAACCATCCGGACCCGCCTGCAGGCCAATCCGGTGTCGATCCAGATGCCGATTGGCGCAGAGGACCAGTTCAAGGGCCTGATCGATCTGATCACCATGAAGTCGCTCCTCTGGAAGGATGAGACCAAGGGTGCTGAGTACGTCATCGAAGAGATCCCCGAATCTCTCAAAGCGCAGGCTGCGGCCGCGCGTGAGAAGATGATCGAGGCGATCGCTGACGCTGACGACGAGATCGCCATGAAGTATCTCGAGGGCGAAGAGGTCTCCGAGAAAGAGATTCGTGACGCCCTGCGCCGCAACTGCATTGCGATCAAGCTCGTCCCGGTCGTCTGTGGGACGGCCTTCAAGAACAAGGGTGTCCAGACCCTCCTCGATGCGGTCATCGACTACCTTCCCTCGCCGATCGATATTCCGGCAGTCCAGGGAACTGATGACAAGGGCGAGACGGTCGACCGGCCTGCCGATGACAAGACGCCATTCTCGGCGCTCGTCTTCAAGATCATGGCCGACAAGCACGTCGGGCAGCTCTCGTTCACCCGCATCTATTCCGGAACCCTCAAGTCGGGTTCGTACGTCTACAATTCAACCAAGGATAACAAAGAGCGCGTGGGCCGCATCATGAAGATGCACGCCAACAAACGTGAGGATCTCGACGAGGCCTACGCCGGTGAGATCGTCGCTATCGCGGGTCTGAAGAACGTCACCACCGGTGACACGATCTGTGATGAGTCGAATCTGGTCATCCTTGAAGCGATGGAGTTCCCGACCCCGGTCATCTCGCTCGCCATCGAGCCGAAGACCCGTCAGGATCAGGAGAAGCTCGGGATCGGGCTCGGCAAGCTGGCCCAGGAAGATCCGTCATTCCGGGTCTCGACCGATCAGGAGACTAATCAGACCATCATCTCCGGGATGGGTGAGCTCCACCTCGAGATCATCGTCGATCGGCTCAAGCGTGAGTACAACGTCGAGGCCAACGTCGGTAAGCCGCAGGTTGCCTATCGCGAGACGATCCGCAAGCCAGCCAAGGGCGAAGAGAAGTACGCGCGGCAGACTGGTGGACGCGGTCAGTATGGCCACGTGGTCATCGAGATCGAGCCAAATGAACCAGGCGCCGGTTTCGAGTTCAACAACAAGATCGTTGGTGGTGTCATTCCTCGTGAATACGTTCCGGCGGTTGAGAAGGGAATCGTCCAGGCTATGGAGGGCGGAGTCCTCGCCGGTTACGAGATGGTCGATGTCCGGGTCAACCTGATCTTCGGAAGCTACCACGAGGTCGACTCCTCGGAAATGGCCTTCAAGATTGCCGGCTCGATCGCCTTCAAGACGGCGGCCAAAGCTGCCCACCCGGTTCTGCTCGAGCCGGTCATGAAGGTCGAGGTTGTCACTCCAGAGGACTACATGGGTTCGGTCACCGGCGATCTCAGTTCACGACGCGGCCGCATTGAGGGGATGACCTCACGGACCGGCACCCAGATCATCACGGCCATGGTTCCGCTTGCCGAAATGTTCGGTTATGAGACGGATCTGCGGTCGATGACCCAGGGACGTGCGGCCTCAACGATGCACTTTGCCCGTTATGAAGAGGCTCCCAAGAGCATTAGCGAAGAGGTGATCGCAAAGGTTCAGGGGGCGAACAAGTAATCTCCGTCGGAGATTGGAATCTGGACTTTCTTTTGGAGAATTCGAGGAGAATAAGTAATTATGGCAAAAGAGAAATTTGATCGTAGTAAGCCCCACGTCAACGTCGGCACGATCGGCCACGTCGACCACGGGAAGACCACTCTGACGGCGGCCATCACCAAGGTTCTGGCCAAGCACAATCCCAAGATCTCCTTCCGCAGCTTCGACTCGATCGATAATGCTCCGGAGGAGAAGGCCCGTGGAATCACAATTGCCACCGCGCACGTCGAGTATGAGACTCCGAATCGCCACTATGCGCACGTCGACTGCCCGGGCCACGCCGACTACGTCAAGAACATGATCACCGGTGCGGCGCAGATGGACGGCGCAATTCTCGTTGTCGCCGCGACCGACGGCCCGATGCCGCAGACCCGTGAGCACATTCTGCTCGCCCGCCAGGTCGGTGTGCCGGCGATGGTCGTCTTCATGAACAAGTGCGACGCGGTTGATGACGCGGAGCTGCTCGACCTCGTCGAACTCGAGGTGCGTGAGCTGCTCGCGAAGTATGAGTTCCCCGGCGATGAGATTCCGATCATCCGTGGTTCAGCTCTCAACGCTCTCAACGGTGATCCGGCCTGGGAAGGCAAGATCGATGAGCTGATGGCGGCGGTCGACAGCTACATCCCGACTCCGGAGCGCCAGGTCGACAAGCCGTTCCTGATGCCGGTCGAAGACATCTTCTCGATCTCAGGCCGCGGTACCGTCGCGACCGGTCGTATCGAGCGTGGTCTCGTCAAGGTCGGCGAGGAGATCGAGGTTGTCGGTATCCGCGACACCATCAAGACGACCGTGACCGGCGTCGAGATGTTCAAGAAGCTGCTCGATCAGGGCCAGGCCGGTGACAACGTCGGACTGCTCCTGCGCGGCGTCAAGCGTGAGGATATCGAGCGTGGGCAGGTTCTTGCCAAGCCCGGCTCGATCACTCCGCACACCAAGTTCAAGGCCGAGGCCTATGTTCTTACCAAGGAAGAGGGTGGACGTCACACTCCTTTCTTCAGCGGATATCGTCCGCAGTTCTATTTCCGGACAACCGACGTGACCGGTGTCGCGACTCTCCCCGATGGGGTCGAGATGGTGATGCCTGGTGACAACATCGCGATGGAGATCGAACTGATCACCCCGATCGCGATGGAGAAGGGGCTCCGCTTCGCTATCCGTGAGGGTGGACGCACCGTCGGCGCGGGCACGATCTCCGAGATCCTCGCCTAAGCGTTCGGACCAAGGCGGCCGCAAGGCTTAGCCTCCAAATCGAGCGGCGATCCTGGGCCGATGATCCAGGGTCGCCTGCTCCTGAAACAAGGTTCTATGAGCGACAAAATCAGAATTCGGCTGAAAGCTTACGACTATCGGGTCCTCGATCAATCGACGGCCGAGATCGTCGAGACTGCCAAGAGGACCGGTGCGCGAGTTGCCGGCCCCATTCCGCTCCCCACCGTCAAGAACAAGTGGACGGTGCTCAAGTCGCCACACGTCGACAAGAAGTCCCGCGAGCAGTTCGAGATTCGCACCCATAAGAGGCTCATGGATATTCTTGATCCGACGCCGCAGACGATGGATGCCTTGATGAAACTTGATCTGCCGGCAGGTGTCGACGCTGAGATCAAAGCTTTTGGACGAGATCGGAGATAACTCATCTGTGGTCGAATAACAGGCCGCCCCACCCGTCAAGTCTGATTGCTCAGCGCCGTTAACTGGCTCATGAGCTCGATGGGTGTGGTTCAGTTCGGTACTGCCGCCAACGGCAGCGCTGGCTGCATCGGCTGTCCTGAAACTCTATCGACCACCGGAGTGGTAAACAAATGGTCAACGGAATAATCGGTAAAAAACTGGGAATGACCCAGATCTTCGCGCCAGACGGTACGGTTACCCCCGTCACCGTGATTAAGGCTGGCCCTTGCGTCGTCGTCCAGTGCAAGACGACTTCAACCGATGGCTATGAGGCTGTGCAGATCGGTCTTGTCGAGGAGAAGGCCCAGCGCCACGTCAACAAGCCGATGAAGGGTCACTTTGCGAAGGCCGGTGTCCCCCCGACGCGCATCCTGCGCGAGTTTCGACTCGACGGTGGCGCCGCCTCCATCAATGTCGGTGATAAAATCCTAGTCGATCAGTTTGCCGAGAACGATATCGTCGATGTCATCGGCACCAGCAAAGGCCGTGGCTTCGCCGGTTTCGTTAAGCGCCACGGTTTCGGCGGTGGTCGCGCCACCCACGGTTCAATGTTCCACCGCGCACCCGGCTCGATTGGTGCATCCGCTTATCCCTCACGAGTCATCAAGGGAACCCGGATGGCCGGTCACATGGGTGTCGAGCGCAAGACCATCAAGAATCTGAAGGTGATGCGGGTCAACACTGATGAGAACCTTCTGTTGATCAAGGGGGCCGTTCCGGGACCAACCGGGGCGATCGTTCTGATCAAAAAGAAGGATGTGGACTAATATTCACTACTATTCGGGCGGACTGGCTCCGGTCAGTTCTGCTCATTTAATCTGAGAGGGCAGCGATGCCAACCGTAGATGTTAAGAATCTAAAAAATGAATCAGTCGGTCAGCTTGAGCTCAGTGAAGATGTCTTTGGCGCTCCGCTGAACGAAGCCTTGATTTACGATGCCGTCAGGAACTACCTGACCAATCAGCGCCAGGGCACCGTCAAGACCAAGACCCGCGGCAATGTCTCGGGCAGCGGCAAGAAGCTCTGGAAGCAGAAGGGCACTGGCCGGGCGCGTATCGCCAGTCTCCGTTCGCCACTGTGGAAGGGGGGCGGCAACGTCCACGGACCGCAGCCTCGCGACTGGACCTCCGAGTTGCCGAAGAAGATGAAGCGCGGTGCGCTCAGCTCGGTCCTTTCGGAGCGCCTCCGCGAGGGCAACCTCGTTGTTGTCGATGGTCTCAATCTCGAGTCCAATAAGACCAAAGCCTTCGCTGGCATCGTCAAGGCAATGGGGTGGGATGCCAGGACTCTCATTGTCGAAACCGAGCCCCAGGAGAACCTGGTCCTCTCTTCGCGCAATCTGTCCGGAGTCAAGGTTTCTGCCGGGGTCAACGTCAACATTTATGATGTTCTCTACCACGAGAAGATAGTCTTCACCCGTGAGGCGATCAATCTTCTGCAGGAGCGGTTGAGCAGCTAATTGCCGAGGCGGCGGAGTAACGGAGAGAACGCTCTCCATTTGAGGAGAATGCAATGAAGACGATCTGGGATGTGCTCAAAGCGCCCGTCATCACCGAGAAAGCTCTCGAGATGAAAGAGGCGAGCACTGAGACAATTCGCGACAGCAAGAACAAGAAGGATATCAAGCGGGATCGTCAGGTCCTCGCCTTCCGCGTGGCCCAGGATGCCGGGAAGCACGCCATCAAGAACGCGGTCGAGACGATCTTCAAGGTCGAAGTCGACCAGGTCCGGGTGGTCAACTACCGGGGGAAAGAGGTGCGGCGCGGGCGTACGGTCGGCCGTAAGCCGGACTGGAAGAAGGCTTATGTCACTTTGAAGCCTGGCCACGTTGTTGATTACGCGGACTCGATTTGATGAGCCGTACGGAAGGGAAAGTCGATGGGAATCAAGAAACTAACACCAACCAGTCCAGCACGGCGGTACCAGACATACCTGACCAACGATGATCTGACGACCGATCAGCCGTACAAGCCGCTGCTCGAGAGCAAGAAGCGGACGAGCGGCCGCAATAATCTTGGTAAGATGACGGTTCGTCATCGTGGCGGTGGACACAAGCGCCACTACCGGATCATCGATTTCAAGCGCGACAAGTTCGGCATCCCCGGCAAGGTCGCCACGATCGAGTACGATCCGAACCGCTCCGCGCGCATCGCGCTCGTCAACTACGCCGACGGCGAGAAGCGCTACATCATCGCTCCGGCGGGCATCCAGGTCGGTCAGGCAATCCTCTCCGGACCTGATGCTGATATTCTGACGGGCAATGCCCTGCCGATTCGCAATATTCCGCTCGGCACCCAGATTCACAATATCGAGTTGAAGCCGGGCAAGGGTGGCCAGATGGCCCGCAGCGCAGGCAGCTTTGCCCAGCTGGTCGCGAAGGATGGTGACCGCGCCCAGCTTCGTCTCCCCTCAGGTGAGATTCGCATCGTCTCGGTGCTCTGCATGGCCACGGTCGGCCAGGTTGGGAATACGGAACACGAG
>JBEAVZ010000405.1:0-13955 GCA_041160645.1 Acidobacteriota bacterium | reverse complement strand
GCGATGGGGGCGCTGAATGGCTCGATTCTCGCGAACGGGCGTGTCCCCTACGCCATGGCCCACGACGGGCTCTTCTTTTCGGTCATGGCGAAGCTCCACGCTGTCAGCCGGGTGCCGGTGGCGGCGATCCTCATCCAGGCGGTCTGGGCGTGCGTGCTCGCGCTGTCGGGAACCTTTGACCAGTTGACCGACTACGTGATCTTCGCTTCGTGGATCTTCTACGGTCTGGTCACCTCATCGGTCTTCGTGCTGCGCCGGAAGTTTCCGGATGCCGAGCGGCCCTACCGGACGATTGGCTATCCCTTCGTGCCGCTCATCTTTGTCGTCGTCGCCAGCTGGCTGGTCGTCAACTCTCTCTTTACCCGGCCGGTCGAGGCCTTTGTCGGTCTCGGGCTGATTGCCCTCGGTTTGCCGGTCTACCTCTATTTCAAAAGACAGCAAAAGGAGCCTGGTTCATGAGATATTTCCTGCTGCTGCTCGTCATTCTGATTCCAATCTCGGTCGCCGCCCAGACAGCTAATGAGGCGACGACGAGGGTCGAGAAGGGGCGCATCAACGGCGCCGATTTCAGGATCGAGATTCCAAATGGCCCGTTGAATGGACTGGTGATGTACTGTCACGGATACCAGATCGCTGCGTTACCGTATGGTTTCGATTCCACCCGCGCTGGCGCTCTGCGCCAGGTCTTTCTCTCGCGCGGCTTTGCGGTTGCCGAATCGGCCTATGCGCGGCAGGGATGGGCGATCAAGGAGGCCGTCGAGGACACCGAGGCGCTGCGCCGTTTCTTTGTGCAGAACTTTGGCGAAGTGAAGATGACGATCGTCCTCGGCCACTCGATGGGTGGCGTGATCACCATGGCGACGATCGAGAAGTATCCGGAGATCTACGATGGAGCCTTGCCAATGTGCGGTCCGCTCACGCCATCGATCAACGGACTGCAGGAACGATTATTCGACCTGCTCGCGACCTTCGATTTCCATTTTCCAGGAGTGGTTGGCCCGTTGAGTGGCCTGGCTAAAGGGGCGCGGCTTGACGGGGCGAAGGTCAAAGCAGCGGTGGCGGCGGCTCCGGAGAAGGCGAAACGCTTTGCCCAACGCTACAGTCTGGCCTCATCCGATGACCTCGCCGGAGTCCTGACCTTCTTCTATGAGATCAATCGCGAGATTCAGGAGCGTGCCGGGGGCAATCCCTTCGACAATCAGGATACGATCTATGACGGCTTCGAGGATGACCTGGCGCTCAACCGCGGTGTCAAACGCTATATGGCCGATGTGCGGGCACAAGAATACCTCCGCCAGCACTACTCACCAACCGGCCGCATCGCCGACCCCGTGCTGACACTCCACACCATCTATGACCAGTTGATTCCCGGCCGTTTCGTCAGCCAGTACGAGGAGATCGCCCGCCTCGCAGGGACTCAGGACCTCTTCGTCGCCAAATATGTCGACCGACGCGGCCATTGCAACTTCACCCCCGAGCAGACTGGGACGGCCTTCGATCAGCTCCTGAAATGGATCAGGGAGAAGAGCCGGCCTGAACCGGGAGAGATCAGATAGAGCGCCGGCAGATGCTCTGCAAAACGTGGAAAATATTATGAATCCAGTCGATTTGACGATCCTTGTTGCCTACCTGATTGGTACCGTGATTCTCGGTGCCTGGTTTTCACGATCACAGAAGAACGTGAAGGACTATTTTGTGAGTGGCCAGCAGGTACCGTGGTGGGCAATCATGGGCTCGATTGTCGCCACCGAGACGAGTACGGTCACCTTTATCAGTGTTCCGGGATACGCCTATCTGCGTGACTTTACCTTCATGCAGTTGGTGATTGGCTACATGATTGGCAGGATTGTGGTGACGTTCCTCTTTGTCCCCCTCCTCTTCAAGGGAGAGCTGCTGACGGTCTACCAGTTGCTTGGCGATCGGTTCGGGACAGGAGTGCGGCGGCTCGCTTCAGTTCTCTTTCTGACGACCCGCAGTCTGGCCGATGGTTTCCGCCTCTTTGCGACCGGTCTCGTTCTGGCAGCATTGCTGTTGGCCAAGCCTGGTGCAGCTGAGCTTGCGCAGAGCTGGTTTCCCTCACTCAATCCAACCTACACCATTCTGATCGTCTCGGTGCTGGTCATGGGGGTCGCGACGATTGTCTATACCTACCTGGGCGGCATGACCGCAGTGATCTGGACGGATGTCATCCAACTGGTCATCTATCTGGTTGGAGCAGTCGTTGCCGCCTGGATACTGATCGAGAAGACTCCCGGGGGGTGGGCAGAGATTGTCGAGGTCGGAACGGCGGCTGGCAAATTCAACTGGTTCGACTTCTCGTCGGGCATGACGCGCAGTTACACCTTCTGGTCAGGGGTGATCGGCGGAGCGTTTCTGACGACGGCGACCCACGGAACCGATCAGTTGATGGTCCAGCGCTACCTCTGCAGCAGTTCAACCCGTCAGGCAAGAGTGGCACTTCTGACGAGCGGGGCGGTGATCTTTGTGCAGTTTCTGCTCTTCCTGCTGATCGGGGTCATGCTCTATGTCTTCTATACCGGGCACGCGACAGCAGAGATCGCCAGTTTTACGCTCGATGGCCGACTGCAGACCGATCGTATCTTTCCGCATTTCATTGTCACTCACCTGCCGGTTGGAGTGGTCGGGCTGGTGATCGCCGCGATCTTCGCCGCGGCGATGTCGACCCTCTCTTCTTCACTCAACTCCTCGGCGGCGACCGCGGTAGGTGATTTCTACATTCCCCTGACTGGCGGTGCGAAGGGCGATGCCCATTATCTGACCGTCTCCAGATTGCTGACAGCCATCTGGGGAGTGGTCCAGATTACGGTGGCGATCGTGGCGATCAAGCTCTCGAGCCGGGTGGTGGATGAGGTGCTTGGGATTGCTTCATTTACGAATGGTGTGATTCTCGGTCTCTTCTTTCTGGGGACCTTTACGAAACGTGTCCAGCAGCGAGCCGCTTTTGTCGGGATCATCGCCGGCGCGTCCGTCATGCTCTACGTGAAGCTGCAAACTGGAGTCTCCTGGCAATGGTATGTCCTGATCGGTTCGGTGACGACCTTTATTGTGGGGATTCTGACCAGTCTGGTCGATCGGAAAGAGCCGGGACAATAGGAATGGAATAAGGGGCTGCGGACTTTTGTGTGGGTAAGCTAAAGTCTCATCGAGATAAAGAGGCTGCTTTACTGGGGGCGCGGGACTTCAGACCCGCATCTGGATTTTGGACAAAAATTAAATCGTTTGGGCCGCGAGCCTCGATTTTTCAGTAATTTTTGCTTGACTCGGGAGTAATTCAGAGTGAACTACCACTTCGTCCTGTAAAACACGAGTCAAATCCAGACACGAAGCGCGAGATTTCTCTTTCTGAACTTTGGTCATTTCCCGTGTCGGCAACGGGACACCGGATACTAGTACTGGGGCCCATGGCAACACCCTGGGAAAAGTGCCCAACCGGCCACAAGGCGTTCTGTAGGAACGCCGCATATTTCCACTTGGCATACCTGTCGCCAATAAGTCCAGGTATGTTCTAACGCGGCGGTATGCGGCGTTCCTTCAGAACGCCGGAATGGTGTGCCAGTCTACCCAGGGTTGCACCCTGGGCTGGTATGCGGCGCCCCGTTGGGGCGCTGGCTGACAGGTCACATTTTTGAGACCAAACGTCCAAAGTCCAGCTGCGGGTCTGAAGACCCGCGCCCCCACTAGAGCTGCCCCTGTATTTCTAACAATTCAGCTCACCCACACAAAACCCGGAAGCCCCAAAAGTTGCGACTGCGGGTTCATCCGGTGAAGACCCAGTTAAGTGCGACGACCAAAGGAATCGATTTTGTCGGATTCCGGGTGTTGCCGGATCAGGTGAGGGTCAGGAATGAGAACCTGCGACGGGCACGCCGGCGATTGCGTCGTTACCAGATCGGTTATCATAATGGCGAGATTGGTCGCGAGAAACTGACGGAGTGTATCCGAAGCTGGATTGCCCATCTGGAACATGGGGACACCTGGCGATTGCGCTCCCGGATCTTTGCCTCGCTGGTCTTCACGGTACGCAGAGGGTGAATATGCCGGGGCCCGGGAGTGGTGGAGGGCAATGACACCTGGGGAGTAGATTGAAGGCCCAAACATCCTTATTCTCAGCAAACGCTCGCTGTACCGTCAACTTATTGAGTAGCGGATATTCGGCAGGGTGATCGCATTTTAAACTCACTTGACTGGCAGGGGTTGGTTGATAGGACCAGTAGGACCAGTAGGACCAGTAAGACCAGTAGAGCCGGTAAGACCCGGCAGACCGCTTGGATCGATCTGACAAAAAATCCTATTGGTCCTATGAGTCCTATCGGTCCTATTCCAATCTTCCACTCCTAGTTGTCAAGTGGGTTCAATATGCGATTGCCAAGGGCTCGCGGATGAAGATGGGAAGAAGGCGGTATCGATACTTCCCGTCAGGGGGCGATAGTGGTACGATACCCGTTGGCTTTTACCATTCCGACTATGGGGTCGCTATTTAAGGCATCCGGGAGGCCGCTCAGTCGACCGGGTGAAAAGGACATGGATGAGATAACAGCTGCTCCGAAAACAGACTCTCCCCGCACTTTCCGCACTATCCTCGCCAAATGGTTCCTCGCCGGAGGAGTCGAAGAGGTTGAAGGTACAACTGAAAACGATGTCAACCACCACGCCCACTCCTGGTGGAAGGTGATGTGTCTGACCGGAGTCGACTACTTCTCGACGCTGGGCTATCAGCCGGGGATTGCCTTCCTCGCCGCCGGAGCGCTCTCGCCGGTCGCGACGTTGATCCTCGTCCTGCTGACGCTCTTTGGTGCCCTGCCGATCTACCGTCGGGTGGCGAAGGAGAGTCCGAATGGCGAGGGCTCGATCTCGATGCTCGAGGATCTGCTGCCGCGCTGGCGGGGCAAGCTCTTCATTCTCGCCCTGCTCGGATTTGTGGCGACCGACTTTATCATCACGATCACGCTCTCCGCGGCCGACGCGACCGCGCATATTGTCGAGAATCCATTTGCGCCGCACATCTTCGAGACGCACCGGGTCGAGCTGACGCTGGTGCTGCTGCTGCTGCTTGGGGCGATCTTCCTGAAAGGCTTCAAGGAGGCGATCGGCCTGGCGGTCTTTCTGGTCGCGGCCTATCTGCTGCTCAACCTGGTGGTGGTCGCGCGGGGACTCTTTGAGCTGGCGGTCCATCCGGAGGCCTTCTCGACCTGGAAGGGGGCGCTGCTGGCCATTCCGGAGGTGAAGGGAAGTCCGCTCATGATGGTTGGGCTGGCGCTGCTCGTCTTCCCGAAGCTGGCGCTTGGACTCTCCGGGTTCGAGACCGGGGTGGCGGTGATGCCGCTGGTCAGGGGGACGGCGGAAGATACGGTGAAGATGCCCGTGGGGCGGATTCACAATACCCGCAAGCTGCTCGTCTCGGCGGCGGTCATCATGAGCTTCATGCTCATCGCGAGCAGTCTGGTGACGACGATTCTCATTCCGGCGGAGAAGTTCCAGCCGGCCCTGAATGGCCAGCCGGCCGGCCCGGCCAACGGACGCGCACTGGCCTATCTGGCGCACGAATTCTTTGGGGATTTCTTCGGAACGATCTACGATCTGAGCACCATCTCGATACTCTGGTTTGCCGGGGCGTCGGCGCTGGCGGGGCTTCTGAACATCGTGCCGCGCTATCTGCCGCGCTACGGGATGGCCCCGGACTGGGCCCGCTCCTCGCGGCCGCTGGTGCTGGTCTTTACATTGATTGCCTTTGCCGTGACGATCATCTTCAAGGCGGATGTCGATGCGCAGGGTGGCGCGTATGCGACCGGGGTGCTCGTGCTCATGAGTTCGGCGGCCGTCGCGGTGACGCTCTCGGCGTGGCGTGAGGGCTTCATCCGCTACGGATTTCTGCTGATTGCGCTGATCTTCGGCTACACGACGGTGGTCAACATCATCGAGCGTCCCGAGGGCATCAAGATCGCCTCCTTCTTCATCATCTCGATCATTGCCGTCTCGTTCGTTTCGCGGACGCTGCGATCGACCGAACTGCGCGTTGACAGTATCGTCCTCAATGAGACGGCGCGGGAGATCATTGAGGAGGTGAGCAAGGGGACGATCCGCATTATTGCCAGCCGACCCGACCGGGGAGATCAGGACGAGTACCGGTTGAAGGAGAAGAAGGAGCGCTGGAACAATCACATTCCGGGCGAAGATCCGGTCATCTTTCTCGAAGTGCGTCTGGGGGATGTCTCCGAATTCTCCGGCAAGATCAGGGTCCGGGGAGTGCGGATTGGTAACCACCGCGTGTTGCGGACAACCAGCCCCTCGATTCCCAATGCGATCGCCGCCTTTCTTCTCAATGTCCGTGACACGACCGGGCAGATTCCCCACGCCTATTTTGGCTGGACCGAGGGCAATCCGGCGACCTACGTGCTGAAGTTCATCTTCTTTGGCGAGGGGGACACCGCCCCGATGACCCGTGAAGTGCTTCGCCAGGCCGAGCCGGAGCCGTCGCGACGCCCGGCGATCCACGTTGGTGGATAGGGGCGGGGATTGGTTTGCCAATCCCCTGTTACTGAGAGTATTATTTCGTTTACTTCCATGAATTTTCAGGAGAATGCGGATGATGACGGCCTCTACCGTCGACTCCAGCGAAACACCTTCCTCTTCCTCGGTCTCGCGCTGATAGCCAGTCTGATGAAAGGTTCGTGGCAGATCGCAGCCGGCGTCGCCCTTGGCGGGTGCCTGGCGATCTTCAACAAGCGCTGGCTCGAAGGGAGCATCTGCGCGCTCCTCAGTCAGGCGCTGGTCATGCCGGAGGGACAGCTTCCGACCTGGACCGCGTCAAAGCTGGTGCTGAGATACATGATCCTGGCGTTATGTTTCGGAATTGCCCTCTGGACAGGCGCCTTCCACCCGTTGGGGATGGCTGTCGGCTTTGCCTCCTTCGTTGGTGGAGTGATGATCGAGGCAGGATACCAGGTCTTTCTGGTCCTCAAATCAAACAGAAGCGAGTAGTCGATCGATATGATGTTGCTAAACCTGACTCAGGAGCATGGAGCGGAGATCGGACACGCCGTCGAGCATGCGGCTCCGGCAGCAGCGCACGCGGCCGGACACGGCGAGCACGTGCCCTACATTGTCGTCAAGATCAACGAGCTGGTTGGACCGGCGGTCTTCAATCTGCAGGCCAAGCTGATGCCGCCAATCTACAAGGCGGTCAAGGTCTTTGGCAGCCACTGGCCGGGCGAGGGGCGCACCTATGATCAGTATCTGGCGGATGGCCATTTGCCGATTCCGACCCAGTCGGTGATGTTTCTCTTCGTCGCCCTCACCGCGGTGGTTATCCTCTGGCTGGTGCGCGGCAAGCTCTCGACCGAATCGCCGAGCAATCGTCAGCAGACCTTCGAGCTGGGCGTCGAGGCCGTGCGCGGACTGCTCGTCGACCTAGTCGGTCCGGCGGGAATCAAGCACTTCCCAGTCGTCGCGACCTTCGGACTGCTGATTCTTCTCTCGAACCTGACTGGCATGCTGCCGGACATGGTTGCGCCGACCGCCAGTTACAATGTCACCCTCGCGCTCGCCCTCACTTCGTTTCTCTACTACAACTATGTCGGGATTCGCGAGAACGGACTCTTTGGCCATCTGCGCCATTTTGCCGGTCCGGTTCTCTGGCTGGCTCCGCTGATGTTTCCCATCGAGGTGATCAGTAACGTCGCCCGCATCCTCAGTCTGAGCATGCGTCTCTTTGGCAACATCTACGGTGAAGAGCAGGTGAGCGGCGCGATCGCCGAGATGGTCAGTCTTGGCGTCCCGGTGCTGCTGATGCCGCTGGGAGTGCTGACGGCATTTCTGCAGACATTTATCTTTATTGTGCTCTCGATGGTCTATCTGGGAGAGGTCTCCCACCATTCGGAAGATCACGGGGCAGATGATCACGGCAACCACGGTGAGGCTGTGGCCCATTAGGTTTTTGAAAAGCCGTGTCGCGCCAGACCGGTGGGACGCGGCTGTGACGGGCATCCGTCAGGTCTCTGGTGTTTCTGTCAGGCAGACTGAGAGCGCAGTGTGGCGCCGACCGTTCCCCCCGGAACTGGTCTGGTAAACCTGGCGTCGCCATTCTTCGAAACTCCAGGATACCTCGCCGGCGACGGTCGCCATCGAGGCGGATGCTGAAACCGGATCGACCAAATCCGCAGTCAACGCCAATCATATCTGTTTTATTAAGTTGCGTTGGCTGGTGGAGAAAGTGATCCACCAATTAAAAGCAGGAAATCTGCAAAGGAGACTTCGAATGAAGAGAAATATCGTTCGTTTTGGGATGACCGCGATGACGGTTCTGTTTTCGGCTTTGACCGCGATGGCGCAGGAGCCGGCGGCGGCGAGTGGTGACACGAGCCGTGGCCTTGGCTACATCGCTGCCGGTGTCGGTTTCGCGATCGCCGCTGGTCTGTGCGGTCTTGGACAGAGCAAGGTTGCCGCGGCGGCCTGCGAGGGCATGGCCCGCAATCCAAGCGCCTACAACCGCATTCAGCTGGCGCTGATTCTCGGTCTGGCCTTCATCGAGACCCTCGTGATCTTCACGTTCGTCGTGGTTCTGATCAAGATCAACCCCTAGTCGCTACTGGCCGACGGCTCTCATCCGCCACGCTTAGTCTGGCCTGGCAAGATCGGCAAGACTGGGAGTCGGATGGTCAGATCGCTGGCTGGATTAAAAGACAGCTCCGACCCGGCCCGCCGGCGTGGATATGTTCCGAGAGATCGGCGATCCACGACGGCGGGCCGGGTCTTTTTTTCAGCGCCGGAGTCCAAAACTGGGAGTGGGCGGGGTCCGCGAGGACCTGGACGTATTTCAGTCGCGCTCGAACGTCGTCACATTGCGTGACTTCTCGGCGTGCCGTTCAAAAGCCAGTTTGACGATACGGTCGAGAAGATCAGGGTAGCGAATGCCGCTCGCCTCCCACAGCTTTGGGTACATGCTGATCGAGGTGAAGCCGGGCATGGTGTTGATCTCGTTGACGAGGATCCGCTTGGTGGCGCGTTCGAGAAAGAAGTCGACGCGGGCCAGGCCAGCGCCATCGATGGCCTGGAAGGCGCGAATGGCCATCTCCTGAATGCTGGTGACGAGCTGCTGATCAATATTGACCGGGATGACCAGCTCCGCGCCGTGGGCGTGAATATACTTGGCCTCATAATCGTAGAACTGCGCGGTTTGGGGAACGATCTCACCGGGCAGGCTGGCAATTGGATCGTCGTTGCCGAGGACGCTCACCTCGATCTCGCGGGCATCGACTCCGTGTTCGACAATCAGCTTCCGGTCGTAGCGGGCGGCCAGCCCGAGGGCGGCGCGGAGAGTCTCCCGATCGGTTGCCCGGGATATTCCGACCGAGGAGCCCAGATTGGCCGGTTTGACAAAGCAGGGAAAACCGATCTCGGCGATGATCCGGTTCTCGATCTCTTCGGGCTGGGCCTCCCAGTGGGCCCGCAGTACCGAGAGGAACGGGACCCCTTCAAGTCCGGCCTCTTCGAAGAGAAGCTTCATGATCACCTTGTCCATGCCGGTCGACGAGGCGAGGACGCCACATCCGACGTAGGGGATATCGGCCATCTCCAACAGCCCCTGAATCGTCCCGTCTTCGCCGTAGGTTCCGTGGAGAACCGGAAAGATGATGTCGAGAGGCCTGGTCGAGCTGATGGCCCCGCCACGGTCGAAACAGGTCAGCCCGTGCCGGGTTGGATCAACGGAGAGAGCCACGGCGCAATCGGCTTGCGCCATCACGTCGAAGGGGTTCCGCAGCCGCTCGTCACTCGCCATGACCCATGCTCCATCGCGGGTGATGCCGATCGGGGTGACGTCGTATCTGGTCGGGTCGAGTGCGTTGATCACCGATTCGGCCGAGCGAAGTGATATCTCGTGCTCACCCGAGCGGCCACCAAAGATGACCCCGATCCGGATTCGCTTATCGTTTGGAGAAGGTGCAGACTGTTCCATTACATGATCTTCTTGCCGAAGGCGGAGAGAATCAGCTCTACGCCAAGTTCGGCCGTGCGGTTTGAGATATCGAGAACCGGGTTGACCTCGGTCAGTTCAAAAGAGAGCATCCGACCGGAATCGGCAACCTTCTCCATGGCGAGGTGGCTCTCCCGGTAGGTTGGGCCGCCCGGGACGGGGGTTCCCACCCCCGGGGCATAGGATGGATCGACAAAGTCCATGTCCATGGTGACGTGAAAACCGGCGGTATGGCGAGAAGCAAGAATGACCGCCTCATCCATGACCGCGCTCATTCCCCGCTCGTCGATCTCGCGCATCGTGTAGATGCGAACGCCGGAGGCGCGCATGAGCCGGGCCTCTTCGGTGTCGACGCTCCGCGCCCCGATCAGCACGCAATCTTCCGGGTGAACCTTCGGCGAGAAACCAGCGATACCCGTCAGTTCCGGCGCTCCATTGCCGAGGATCACCGCAAAGGGCATCCCGTGAATATTTCCGGATGGTGAGGTCTCCGGGGTATTCATGTCGCCGTGGGCATCGAACCAGATCACTCCGACGCGCTGGTTCTTCTGCCGGTAGAAAGAGGCGAGACCGGAAACGGTGCCGATGGCAATCGAGTGGTCGCCACCGAGCACGATCGGCACCGCTCCGGCTTCGAGGGCCGACTGCACCTGCGCGGCGAGGGTCTGGCAGGCGAGGGTGATCTCCGGCAGATACTTCAGCTGCCGGTCCGAGATCTTCATCATCTCCGGATTGCGCACCGCGACATTGCCCGCATCGGCGACCGTGTATCCGAGATACTGCAGCCGCTCATTGAGTCCGGCAACCCGTAATGCCGATGGCCCCATGTCGACGCCGCGCCGGTCAGCTCCAAGATCCATCAGGACACCGATGATCGTCGCCGTCTTCGAGTTCATCACTCCGCACCTCCCCAAAATAACGAATCATTGGTCAGCTGTGGTGGCTACCCGCCCCCGCTGGGCGATAGACCGCTGTTCCGGCGACGCTCGGACCGGAAAGCCCCCACCCCACTACGGTTTGAGCCGGTAGAGCATCCGCGGGAAGGGAATCGTCTCGCGGACGTGTTCGAGACCGCAGATCCAGGCGACGCAGCGTTCGATACCCATGCCAAATCCGCCGTGGGGAACGCTCCCGTACTTGCGCAGATCGAGATACCAGTCGAAGGCCTCGGGGGGCAGTTCGTGTTCGTGGATGCGCTGCAGCAGCAGATCGTGTGACGACATGCGCTCGCCGCCTCCGATCACCTCACCATAGCCCTCCGGAGCCAGCACGTCGACGCAGAGCGCCAGGTCCGGCCGCTGCGGATCTGGCTCCATGTAGAAGGCCTTGATCGCCGCCGGGTAGCGGTGGACCATGACCGGTCGATCATAGAGGCTCGACAGATAGGTCTCGTCGGGCGATCCAAGATCACCGCCCCACTCGAAACGGTTCTCGACCAGCCCCTTCGCGTGACCCTCCTGTAGCATCTGCACCGCGTCGTCATACTGGAGTCGGGGGAAAGGGGGAACGATCGCCTCGAGCTTCGAGGTATCGCGTTCGAGCTGCGCCAGTTCGTCGCGCCGCGTCTCGAGGACCCGGCTGACCACGTAGCTCAGGAAGTTTTCGGCGAGGCTCATGACATCGTCGAGTTTGGCATAGGCGACTTCCGGTTCGACCATCCAGAACTCGGTCAGGTGGCGGCGCGTCTTCGACTTTTCGGCGCGAAAGGTCGGGCCGAAACAGTAGGCCTTGCCAAAAGCGGCGGCCGTCGCTTCATTGTAGAGCTGGCCGGACTGGGTCAGGTAGGCCTTCTCATCGAAGTAGCCAACCTCGAAGAGCGTCGTCGTCCCCTCGCAGGCCGCCGGGGTGAAGACCGGCGTGTCGCAAAGGACGAATCCCTGGTTGTCGAAGAAGTCGCGGACGGCCCGGATGATCTCGTGGCGGACCTTGAGGATCGCGTGCTGGCGGCGCGACCGCAGCCAGAGGTGGCGGTGATCCATCAGGAACTCAACGCCATGCTCTTTCGGGCTGATCGGATAGTCTTCGGTGAGCTGGACGATCTCGAGGCTCTTGATGTCGAGTTCGTAGACGCCGGGCCGCTTGGGATGCTCGCGCGGAACGCCGGTGACAATGATCGATGACTCCTGGGTCACCTGCTCGACACGGTTCCAGGTCTCCTCGTCGACGTCCTTCTTCGAGACGACCCCCTGGATCAGTCCTGAACCGTCGCGCACCTCGAGAAAACCGAGTTTGCCGCTCGATCGTTTGTTGTAGAGCCAGCCTTTGAGGGTCACCTCTTCGCCGACGTGCCGACCAATTTCGTTGATGTAAGTCTGTGCCATGTCGTTCAAATCCAGTCTCGACTTCAGTAGTGGAGGGCCCTCGTCAGGGCCGGGTAGGCAGGCAGTCCCGCCGTCTTCATTGCCCGCAGAACGGTCGCGATCGATGGCGCGATGTAACACTCATAGACCTCGCCGCGTCCGACGATGGCCGTCTGATAAGAAAAGGTCCCGATCGCCTTCAGTTGGCGCTGGATGGTCATCAGCTGAAACTCGTAACGCAGATCGGTGATCGTCAGTGGCGCGAGACCGCGCTGGCGACGCAGGGAGAGGAAGGTCTGCAACTGCTCGTCGACCCAGCTCTCATCGACCGGACGGAGCCGTCTCTCCACCAGCAGGGGGACCAGATCGTAGGTGACCGGACCCATCCGCGCATCCTGGTGATCAATGATGCGCAGGCTTCCTGCTCCATCGACCATGAGGTTCATGCCGTGGTAGTCGCGGTGCGTCAGGAAGCGCGGCCGGGCCGCGAGCTCGCGGGCGATCCGCTCCAGATCGGCCCGAATCGCCGTCGTTTCCGGCTCATCGAGCGGCAGCTGACGGTAGCTCTTAAAGTAGTGGGTCAGGAAATAGTCGAGCTCCCACGAGAGTTTGCTCTCGTCAAAGGCGAGGGTGCTGGCGATGGCGTTGATGGCATAGGCGAGGGTCGTCGCGCCCTGGATGCGCACGATCAGGTCGATCGCCTGACGCAGCATCTCGGCGCCAGCGGCCTGCTCCCCACGTGCTTCGGCATCGGCAAGCCAGCGGGCGAGGCTCATGTCGCCGAGATCCTCCTGCAGGATGATCCCTTTCGTGTCAGCAACCGTCAGGATGCGCGGTACTGGCAGACCCGCCCGCTCAAAGAGCTTCGTCGCGTCGAGATAGGTGTTGTCGCCCTGGTTGAATGGGTCAGGGTAGAGGCTGACGATCAGGGTCTCCTGAGGTTTCGCGTCGACGGCGACGCGAAAGTACTTGCGCGTCGAGGCGTCAGGGGTCAGGGGCTGAACCAGGAGATCTTCGATGGGCAACCCGTAATAGTCAGCCATGAACCTGACAACCCGCTTCTCGCTGACCCCGCCGGTCGCGATCATGACGTCACCACTCTGCATCCGCAGCATCAGGTTGCCTGGGGTCGGATTTTCTGGCATGGATGCGCTCATTGACCTCAACTGTCTCTGATGAGGAGCGAAACCGCCCCTCTCAGGTAATCTTACTGCATCAGACGGTAATCAAGGATGGTACCATCAGCCGAAGGGCACGACAAGATTCTCCCCAATCATCCTTCCGGGGAGGGCCTTCTCCGGTCGATCCGCCAGATCGGCGAGCGTTCCGCGGCAGATCACGGCGCGACGATAGTCGGCGCCGGCCGGAATGCGGACATCGTCCCCGACGATGCATTCGCGCAGTTGCGCCCCGGCGCCGACTTCGACCCGCTTCCAGAGGACGGAGCGGTCGATCTTCGCGGTCGGGTCGATCCGGCACCCCTCGTCACCAATCCAGTCGCGCCCGGTGCGCTGCAGAAACTCGAGGCTGATCGTCAGGTAGCGTTCCAGCGTGCTCAGCTCATACCAGCTGCCATCACCGACGTGGGCGGCAATCGTTCGACCCGCCGCGATCGCCGCCGGGTAGACGTCGCGGACTGAGTCGGATGGGACTCCCCGCGGAAT
>JBEAVZ010000393.1:0-6386 GCA_041160645.1 Acidobacteriota bacterium | reverse complement strand
GGCGGGTCTGCTCGAGCGCCCGTCGACAGAGGTCGAAGGCCTCCTGATGAATCTCCGGCACATCGACCATGTCCCACTGTCCCCAGTGCCAGGGATCGGCGACAATCGCACTGCGAAAAGGATTGGGGATGGTCGTGATGCTGTTCATCGCCGCGCAATCCCCACGTAATGGTTGCCGTGTGGATCGACGACCAGCTCGGCCCGGTCGGCCGCTGAGAGCATTCCCGGAAAGTCATGCTTGAGAAGCGCGACCCGGTAGTTGGCGGCCAGATCGAGAACGATCCGGTCGAAGGTCGATTTGTTGCACCCCTCCGCGCGCAGAGAATGCCAAAGCTCGCGCAAGGGCAGCGGAGCGCCTGGGGTTGCCGCCAGTTTGACCTGGAGCATCCGCTCGACCACCTTGTCATCCAGATCTGTACCGTCAGCCAGATCCGCTCCGTCAGCCGTCTTCTCCGCTTCCTCGCTCTGCGACAGGTTCCGCCGAACCTCGTCCAGCGACGGGGCCAACGCGGCCGGCTCAACCCCAAGCTTCCGGGCAATCTTCTCCACCGCGTCCTCAAGATAGAGCCGCGGCTCGGGCGGCATGGCCCCAAGACGCGCCGTCCGGCTGCCAAGCAGGGGGGGCCACTCGTGCAGCGCGCCCTCGGCCACCATCTGCCCGATCAGTCGGCGCAGGGCGGTCTCGTTCATCCCCGGCAGCCCCTTGATGGAGTTCCGCTGGCGGCGGAGCAGATCGGTCAGCGGGAGCGACCGGTTGGCAAGCATACGGAGAATCGATTCACGAATGAACTGCTCACTCCCCCGCGTCCAGTAACGCCTCTTCCCGGCCGAGCCAAGACCGGGGTAGTGGTAGACTCGACCGGCGGCGACGTGCTCTTCGAGCAGCGATTCGAGCTCCGCGAGGGGGAACTTGTAGGGGCCAGTCAGCCGCTCCCGAATCTGCCGCGCGGTCAGCGGAGTGGTGGCCTGATCGAGTGACCTCAGGAGCACTTCGCTGGCGATCGAAAGAAGTTCAGGGGGAATGGTCGTGTTTATGGTGTTGTTCATCTCTGCTGATCCTGTTTGATGGCCACTGAAGGGCAGAGGATAGCATTGACGCGGGGGCGAGGCAAACTTATAGTTCTGATGGATCTGCTGGCACTACCGACCGATGCGGTCGCCTCGCGGAGCGGTCCGCGAGTTGCCGGGGTTATATAGTTGCCGGGGTTATAAAAGATCCGTCTATTTTTAGCGCACTGAGATCATCATCAATCATGACCATTATCGATCTGGCAATCAGAGCCGCCCGCGAGGCGGGTGAAATCCTGCAGAACTTTGCCGCCCGGGGGTTCCAGGTTGAATCCAAAGGGCGGATCGACCTCGTCACGGAGGCTGATCTGGCGAGTGAAAAACATATCACCGCGCTGATCCGCAGCCACTTTCCAAGCCATCACATTCTCGCGGAGGAGTCGGGAGGCACGGCGAGCAGCGAGGCGGCGGATGACTACTATTGGATCATCGACCCGCTCGATGGAACGACCAATTTTTCGCACGGATTTCCCTGTTACGCTGTCTCGATTGGGATCGAGCGGGGTGGTGTGCCGGTCGCCGGAGTGATCTATGATCCGACCCGTGACGAACTCTTTGCGGCCGAACGCGGCTCCGGGGCCCGACTCAATGGACGACGGATCGCCGTCTCGACGGTCGCCATCCTCGAGAAGTCCCTCGTTGTCTCGGGCTTTCCCTACGATGTGCGGGAACGCATGGACGAGTACCTTCCAGCCTGGCGCGAGTTTTTGAAGACCACCCAGGGGGTGCGCCGGCTTGGCTCGGCCTCTCTCGACATGGCCTGTGTCGCCAGCGGACGCATGGATGGTTTCTGGGAGAATGGCCTCCACGCCTGGGACACGGCGGCCGGCTTGATTCTGGTGGAAGAGGCGGGAGGCCGGGTGACCAAACTCGATGGAACCCCCTTCGACAACTTCGTGCCCAGTCTGCTCTGCACCAACGGACTGATTCACGACCAGATGCTCGAAGTTCTGGCCCGTTGTCGCTGACCGACATTTCAACAACCGGGGAGAATCCCATGAGCTTTCAACGCAAGCTGACCCTCTTTGATGCGACCATGATCGTCATCAGCGGCATCATTGGCTCAGGGATCTTCATCAACCCCTACATCGTCGCCCAGCTGGTCAACACCCCCTTTCTGATCCTTGCGGTCTGGCTTGCCGGGGGGGTGATCGCGCTGGCGGGCGCCTTTGTCTTTGCCGAATTGAGTACGGTGCTGCCCCGGGTGGGAGGCCAGTATGCCTTTTTTCGCGAGGCGTTCCACCCGCTGGTCGCCTTTCTGCATGGCTGGTCGCTCCTCTTCATCATTCAATCCGGCGCGACGGCGGGAGTGGCGGTGGCTTTCGCCCGTTATCTCAATCCGCTTCTCGGTCTGCCGGCCGGATATGTGACTCCGGTGGCCGTGTCGATCCTGCTCGGCCTCGCCGCCTTTCACGCGCTCGGAATCAAGCCTGGCGCGGTTCTGATCAATGTCATCACCTTTGGCAAGACGGTGGCGATCGCGCTGCTGGTCATTGGCGCCTTTGTCCTCACCAGGCAGACCGGCCTCGAGGCTCAGCCATTGACGCCGCCCCACCTGGCGGGGAGCGGTCTTCTCTCGGCCTTCTTCGCCGGTCTTGTGCCGGTTATGTTCTCATATGGTGGCTGGCAGAACGTCAATTTTGTCGCCGAGGAGGTGCGTGATCCGTTACGGAATCTGCCGCGGGCGATCATGATCGGCGTCCTCTGCGTGATCGTCGTCTACGTTGGGGCCAATGTCGCCTATCTCCACGTCCTCTCGGCGCCCGTCCTCGCCGCGACCGAGACCCCGGCTGCTGACATGGCAGTGCGCCTCTTTGGACTGACTGGTGGAAAGACGATCAGTCTGCTCATCGTCATCTCGACCTTTGGGTTCATGAACCTGGCCCTCCTCAGCGCACCGCGCGTCTACTACGCCATGGGCGCAGACGGCGTCTTCTTCCGCGGACTTGGCCGGCTCAGTCCGCGCTTCCACGTGCCGACGGCGGCCATTCTGTTGCAGGGCGGGCTGGCGTCCCTCTTCGCGATCTCGAATCGCTATGACGAGCTGGTTGGCTACGCCGTCTTTGCCGACTGGATCTTCTTCGCCCTCGCCGGCCTCGCCCTGATCGTCTTTCGGAGCACCCGCCCCATGGCGCCGCGACCACAACCGGTGCCACTCTACCCGTTCACGCCAATCCTCTTCATTCTGGCGGGACTGGGGATCGTCCTTAACACCTTTATCACTGACTGGAACAATGCCAGCAAGGGCGCAGCGATCATTATGCTTGGCATTCCCGTCTTTTTCGGGTGGCGTTATCTGAATCGTCACCAGGGAGCGGCTGATCGTGAGTAGTCTGATCCGCAACAGCGTCTATATGACCTGGGCGAAGCACCATGCCGGGGCGCGTTACAACCTGGCCAACAGCGGCATCATTGGCTGTGAACCTGGCGAACTGCCGGTGACGCTCGATGATCTGCAGATCAATGGCCCCAATCACGAGGGCTATGGTCCATTGAAGGAGGCGATCGGGGCCAGGTATGGAGTCAGCGCGGACCACGTGGTGACGGCGCAGGGCACCTCGATGGCCAACTTCCTGGCCATGGCGACGATCATCGAACCCGGCGACGAGGTGCTGATCGAGGCTCCGGCCTATGATCCACTGCTGGCCGCCGCCGGCTACGTGGGGGCCGACATTCGGCGTTTCCACCGCCGGCTGCCCAACGGCTACCAGATCGATCCCGATGAGATCGAAGCGCTGCTCACTCCGCGGACAAGACTGATCGTCCTCACCAGCCCTCATAATCCAAGCGGCGCCACGGTGCGTCCGGAGATCCTCGCCCGGATCGGCGAGCTGGCGGCGCGCGTCGGCGCCTTTATTCTGATCGACGAGGTCTATCGCGACATTCTCTTCGAGGACGCCCCGCCAAGCGCGGTCCATCTTGGCCCGCATTTTGTGGCCACCAGCAGTCTGACCAAGAGCTATGGGCTGAGCGGCCTGCGCTGCGGCTGGATTCTCTGTGCCCCGGCGCTGGCCGAGCGGATGCGCCGTCTCAACGACCTCTTTGGCGCGGTCGGGTCGATGCCGAGCGACCGGCTGGCCCTCGCGGCGTTTCGCCAGCTGCCGCTGCTCGAAGCGCGCACCCGGGCGATCATGGAACCAAATCAGCGCCTCATGCGTGATTTCCTGGACGCCCACCGCGAGCAGCTCGAATGCTACCTGCCGGAGCGGTCGATGACCGTCTTTCCGCGCCTGAGGAATCATCCGGACAGCGGGCTCCTTCACGACCGTCTGCGGTCCTTCGAGACCTCGATCGTCCCCGGTCGTTTCTTTGAGGCGCCGAACCATTTCCGCCTCGGTTTCGCGGTCAGAACACCGGATGTCGAAGTGGGGCTGGGCCATCTCGCGACGGTCCTGCGCGAAATTGGTTAGCGCTCCTCGGGAGTGCCTGCCGACTTCAACGGTTGAGTTGAGCGAGGTTGGCTCGATCCGGATAGACTGGATTTACTGACCATCTTTACTGGATTGGCGACGGTTGCCATTCAGCAGCGGCCAAAAACGGACATAAGAAGCGGACAGAAGAGGGTAAAGGGGTGTCTTCGCTATATCTGAAGAGAATTGGGGTTGTCGTGGGGCCACAGAAGCCGGAGGCTCTGAAGGTCGTCGACGATCTGCTCGTCTGGTGTCGGGGGCAGGGAATTGAGCTTCAGGCATCCCCGGCGGTGGCCGAGCAGGTCGGAAGTGCGCCTTACCTCGAGGAGAATGGCCGACTCTCCGAGGTGATCGATCTCCTGATCGTTCTTGGTGGTGACGGAACCATGCTCGGGGCGGCCCGCTTGATTGGTCCCTACCAGATTCCGGTTCTCGGCATCAACTTTGGCTGGCTCGGATATCTGACCGAGTTTACCTTGAGTGAACTCTTTCCGACACTCGACGCGATACTGGCCGGCAAGTTCACGATCGATCACCGGATGATGATCGATGTCACCCTTCACCGCGATGGCCGGGAGATCCTCTCCCAGACGGCTCTCAACGAAGCGGCGGTCAATGGCGCTCCCGCCCGCATCACCGAGTTCGACTGCTATATCGACGGAATGATGATCACCACCTTTCGGGCCGATGGAATGATTGTCGCGACGGCGACCGGATCGACCGCCTATTCGCTCTCCGCGGGTGGACCGATCGTCCATCCAGGGGTACCGGCGATCCTCCTCACCCCGATCTGTCCGCACATGCTCTCCAATCGCCCGGTGATCGTACCCGGTGGCAGCCGCGTCGAGATCGTCTTCAATGGGATCCAGGATAAGCTGCTCCTGACCATCGATGGTCAACTGGTTGTTGACCTGCAGCCGCACGACCGGGTCGTCATCCAACGGAGCGAGAAGAGTTTTCGGCTCATCAGTCCTACGAATCGCAACTATTTTCAGGTTTTGCGAACCAAGCTCAAATGGGGAGGTCGCTGATGCTCTTTCCAATTGGCGATGACAACAGTAACCGCCGCATCGTTCCGATGGTCAACTACCTGCTGATCGGGATCAATCTGCTGGTCTTCTTCAAGCAGCTGACCGACCCCGATTTCACGTATGGTTACAGCGTCGTCCCGGCCGAGATCACCGGTGGCCGCGATATCGTCAATCAGGTCCGGGTTGGCCGGACAGAGTTCGAGCTGCTGCCTGGCCCGACCCCGATCTATCTGACCCTCTTCACCGCCATGTTCATGCACGGCGACTGGGGCCATCTGCTCGGCAACATGCTCTACCTCTGGATCTTCGGCGACAATGTCGAGGACCGGCTCGGCCACGCCCGCTATCTGGCCTTCTACCTTGTCTGCGGTCTGCTGGCTAGTCTGACCCATATCTATTTTGGCCCCCGCTCACTGATCCCCTCGCTCGGCGCCTCGGGAGCGATTGCCGGAGTTCTCGGCGCCTACCTGATCCTCTATCCACGCCAGTCGGTGCGGGTCTTCCAGTTTGGGAGGATCGTCGAACTGCCGGCGATTCTCGTCATCGGGCTCTGGGGGCTGCTCCAGTTCCTGAGCGGCTTCGGCTCCCTCGGTTCGGTCGGAGAGTCGGGCGGCGTGGCCTACATGGCCCACATCGGAGGATTTGTGGCCGGGATCATCATCATCTTCATCTACACCAGGCTGAGCCGAACCCACCGATACCCATTCTGAAGATGGCGGTGGGCGGCGGGAGGCAGCAGTCATGGAGCCGCATCGTTACAGGTTGATCACCAGAGAGGACGAGATCGCGCCCCTTGTCGAGAGATTGCGCGTGGCGGCGGTGATCGGGATCGATACGGAGACGACCGGGCTCGATCCATTCCAGAGCCGGTTGCGGC
>JBEAVZ010000367.1:0-5939 GCA_041160645.1 Acidobacteriota bacterium | reverse complement strand
CATCAATATGCTGCCCAAGGATCTGAGCTACGTCGATCGTTTCAAGTTGGCGATCGATTGCGGCTTTGAAGGCGTCGAGGCCAATACCGTCTACGATCCGAAGGAGGCCGAGGCGATCAAGGAGGCTTCGCTCAAGACAGGCTTCAAGGTTCACTCGGTCATGAACTCGGATCACTGGAAGTTTCCGCTCTCCGATCCTGATCCGGCGGTCGTTCAGAAGAGCGTCACCGGCATGGAGACCTCACTCCGGAACGCCAAGCTCTGGGGCGCCGACACCGTGCTGCTCGTCCCTGCCGTCGTTACCGGCAAGGTGACGATTCCCGTCGCCTGGCAGCGTTCACAGGCGGTCATCAAAAAACTGATCCCCCTCGCCAAGGAGCTCGGGGTCGTGATCGCCATCGAAGAGGTCTGGAACAAGTTTCTTCTCACGCCTTATGATCACGTCAAGTATGTCGACGAGTTCAAGAGCCCGTGGGTCAAGGCATATTTCGATGTTGGAAATATTGTTATGTACGGATATCCACAGGAGTGGATCCGGGTTCTTGGCAAACGGATCGCCAAGTTCCATCTCAAGGATTTCAAGACCGACAACCGCCAGTTTGTCCCGCTGCGAGAGGGCAGTATCGACTGGCCCGAAGTGCGCAAGGCGATAGGTGAGATCGGCTATGAAGGGTATATGACCGTCGAGTTGGGCGGGGGAGACGCCAGCTACCTGAAGGAGGTCAGTCGCCGCGTCGATCTGATCATCGCCGGCCAGTAGGCCGGTCAGGGTTCAGCTTCACGCGGCGGGCGCTCTTCCCGCCGCGTGAAGCCGGTCTTTCAACTAATTGATCAACTTCTCGATCTCTTCGATCAGCTCCGCGTGAACCTCACCCTGGTCGGTCCCGATTCCTACATAGCGACGCACGATTTTGCCGGATTGGTCGATCAGGACAATGGTCGGCACGGCGTCGAGTCCGAAAGATTTGTAGACCTCCATCTCCGGATCCCGTAACACCTCGATCTTCAGGTTTGATTGCCTGAGGAAAGCCTGCAGCTGCGCATTCGACGCATAGTTCCGGCCATCAGGCCGGTTGCTGTCGATACTGACCCAGTAGACGGCGACCCGGCGCGACTCATAACGCGTCGCGAGCCGTTGGAGTGAGGCGAGCTCGCGGGCGAAGAGCGGAATCGACTTTCCGCCAAAGGCGAGCACGACGACTCTCCCGCGCAGGTCCGCGAGCGGGACCTCCGCACCCGTCAGAGACTGGAGCCGTTCCTGCCCACGCTGGGGGGTGAGCAGCACCAGCGCCGCGATGAGAAGAAGAGTTGACTTCATCGTTTACTGGGCATCGTAGATGATGACCTTCGACCAGAGAGGGGCGCACTCGATGCGGAACTTGTCGTGGATGGGATGAACCTGATAGGCGTCATGGCCCGCCTCGTCTTCGAAGACGGTCAGGAGCGCACACGAGTATGATCGATCGATCACCGGGCGATCGGTGTTGGCCGGCGTGCCGACGTGGCCGATCTTGACGCTCGGAATGGTGAGCAGGGCGCGCACCTGCTCCCAGAACTGCTTCGACTCATCTTCGGTCAGGTCCGGGCGGAGCCAGAAGAATACGGAATGGACGAACATGGATTCGATTTCCTTTGCTGGGTTAGGGATTACATGCGGTTTCGAGGATGCGCCGCCCCTCGATCCGGTACTTTCCACTCAGGATCAGGGCGACGGCCTCAGGATAGAGTTGATGCTCTGCCGCGAGAATTCTGGCAGCGAGACTTCCGACGCTGTCGTCCGGCACCACCGGAACGACCGCCTGGCGGATGATCGGGCCATGATCGAGTTCACGGTCGACGAGGTGGACCGTGCAGCCGGTGTACCTGACTCCATACTCGAAGGCCTGACGCTGTGCGTCGAGTCCGGTGAACGCTGGCAGAAGGGACGGGTGAATGTTCAGGATCCGGTTTTCGAACTCTCCAATAAACCATGGTGAGAGTAAGCGCATGTAGCCGGCGAGGCAGACCAGGTCGACTTTGCGCCGGTGCAGCTCCGCCGCCATCTGGCGGTCATGCTCCTCTCGCGAAACTCCGCGGTGGCTGTGCACAAAGGTTGGAATCCCGCGCTCGCGCGCGTGATCCAGACCACCGGCCTCGGGGAGGTTGCTGATGACCACCGCCACCTCGGCGTCCGGAATGGTCCCCTTCGCGACGGCATCGGCCAGCGCGACCATGTTCGAACCCCGTCCGGAGATGATGATCCCGAGCCGTTTCATGCGAAACGTACCTTTCCGTGACCATCGACCACGGCGCCGATCCGGTAGCAGGCCTCACCGAGTCCGGCCAGATGGTTCTCGATCAGCGGCTGATTCTCCGCTGCCGTGACGATGACCATCCCGATCCCGAGATTGAAGGTGCGGCGCATGTCCTCGACCGGGACGTTGCCAATTCGCTGCATCAATCGATAGACCGGCAGCACCGGCCAGCTGCCATCCTCGATCAGGACGTCGACATTCCCGGGCAGAATCCGCGGGATATTGTCGACCAGTCCTCCGCCGGTGATGTGCGCCAGCCCCTTGATCAGCCCATCGTGATCGATCAGACCATCGAGCAGCGGCAGATAGTTCTTGTGCGGTTTGAGCAGTTCGCTCGCGACGGTGCCGCCCAGTTCGGGGACTTCACTCCCGACCTGGTACCCGGCGACATCGAGCAGCAGCTTGCGGGCCAGGCTGTACCCATTCGTGTGGAGTCCGAGTGACGGAAGGCCGAGGACGACATCCCCGCTCGTGATTCGTGAACCATTGATGATGCGGTGACGATCGACCACGCCAACGATGAAGCCGGCGATGTCATACTCGCCCTCCGGATAGAACTCCGGCATCTCGGCGGTCTCGCCGCCGAGCAGCGCCAGCCCACCCTCGCGGCACCCGCGGGCCATCCCCTCGATCACCTGTTCGACAATGGCGGGGTCGAGCTTTCCGGTCGCAATGTAGTCGAGAAAGAAGAGCGGGCGCGCTCCCTGAACCAGGATGTCCGAGATACAGTGCGAGACCAGGTCGTAACCGACCGAATTGTGGATGCCACTGGCAAAGGCAATCTTCAGTTTCGTTCCAACGCCATCGCAGCTCGCCACCAGCACCGGCTCGCGCATCTGCGGGAAGAGGCCGTTGAACATGCCGCCAAAACTGCCGATGTCCGAGAGCACATTGGCGCTGAAGGTCGTCTGGGCCAGCCGCCTGATTCGCGATGTGGCAACATTGGCGGCATCGATATCGACGCCGGCATCTTTGTAAGTGATTCTTTCAGTCATAAGTTTCTTCTGGACCCTCTCCGAATCAGCCCTCACGCGAGCCGTTGGTCTTGCCGCTGCTGCCGGCCAGTTTGACCAGTTCCGGGACCCGCGTCGGGTAGGCTCCGGTGTAGCAGGACGTGCAGTAGCGCTCCTGATGCTGATCGCCGACCGCATTGAGCAGCCCCTTCAGACTCAGGTAGCCGAGCGAGTCGGCGCCGAGATAGGCGCGGATCTCCTCGACCGATTGGTGGGCGGCGATCAGCTCCTCACGAGTCGGAGTGTCGACCCCATAGTAGCAGGGGGCAATCGTTGGTGGACAACTGATGCGCATGTGCACTTCGCGCGCCCCGGCGTCACGCATCATCTTGACCAGTTTCTGTGAGGTCGTGCCGCGGACGATCGAGTCGTCGATCAGCACCACCCGTCGTCCCTCGATCAGGTCGCGGACCGGGTTGAGTTTGATCTTCACCCCAAAGTGGCGAATCTGCGATCGCGGCTCGATGAAGGTCCGGCCGACGTAATGGTTGCGCATGAGGCCGAAGCGGAACTTTAGCCCCGATTCGGCGGCAAAACCAATCGCCGCGGCGACGCCGGAGTCGGGCACCGGGACGACGATGTCAGCATCGGCCGGACACTCCTGCGCGAGGTGCCGACCCAGCAGGTGGCGGCTCTTGTTGACGCTCCGTCCAAAGACGAGTGAATCCGGTCGTGAAAAGTAGACGTGCTCGAAGACGCAGTGGGTAGTCGGTCGCTTGCCGAATGGCTCAACCGAGCGGATCCCCTGCTCATCGACCACGACGATCTCCCCGGGCGCGACGTCACGGATATACTCCGCGCCGATCAGGTCGAACGCGCACGTCTCCGAAGCGAAGACGGTCGCGCCATTCAGCCGCCCCATGCAGAGCGGACGGAATCCGCGCGCGTCACGGACGGCGATGAGCCGATTCGGAGTCGCAAAGAGCATCGAGAATGCCCCTTCATCCCCCGCCAGCGCCTCGGCGATCGCCGCGACGATGTCACCGCTCTTTGAGCGGGCGATCCGGTGCAGAACGACCTCCGTGTCGGAGGTCGAAGAGAAGATTGCGCCATCTGCCTCGAGCTGCGCCCGCGCCTCGGCCGCATCCGGCAGATTGCCGTTATGGCAGAGCGCGATCTGGCCCAGACTGCACTTGACCGCGAAGGGCTGCGCCTCGTTGATGCTCACCTTGCCAGCCGTCGAATAGCGCACGTGGCCAATCGCCAGCTGTCCCGGCAGTCGAGTGAGCACGGGCTCGGTAAAGACGTCATTGACCTGCCCCATCCCCCGCTCGGCAAAGAGCTTCTCCCCATTCGAGGAGACGATCCCCGCCGATTCCTGGCCGCGATGCTGCAAGGCGTAGAGTCCAAGATAGGCGAGGCGAGCTGCATCCTCATGGCCGTAGATGCCGAAGACTCCACACTCTTCGCGAAACTTGTCAAACATACTTTTTATAATTCCTGGGTATATTCAGTGTAGATAGTAGTAGCGCAAATTATATAGCCGTAGCTCCTCCGTCGACGACAAAGAGTTGCCCGGTCACAAATGAAGAATCGTCCGAAGCGAGGTACAAGGCCATGCCGCCAAGCTCGTCCGCCTGGCCAACCCGCGGAATTGGCTGGGCCGCTTCGAGCGACTTGAGGTATTCCTCATTCTTCCAGAAGTACTCGCTGAAGTCGGTCTCGATCAGTCCGGGGGCAATCGCGTTGACGCGAATGCGGTGGCGGCCGAACTCCATCGCCCAGTTGCGGGTCATCATGATCAGCGCCGCCTTGGTCGCGCTGTAGAGTATTCCCCCGGGCTGGGGGCGGATACCGGCAATCGAGGCGATGTTGATGATCGAGCCACCCTGACCCCGCTCGATCATCTTCGGCACCGTGAGGCGAATCAGACGGAGGGCGGCCAGAACATTGACCTCGAACATCTTCGCCAGCATCTCATCGGTCACCTCGAGGGCCGGGCCCTGCCCAATGTTGGTTGCACTGTTGTTGACCAGAATATCGACCGGACCGAAGACCTGCTCGGTTGTCGCGACCAGATTCTCGAGGTCCGCTGATCGACCGACATGACAGACGACCGGATGGACACGACCACGTTCGAGGGCGTTCAGTTCATCGGCCGTCGCCTGCAGATTCTCGAGCTTCCGACTGGCGATGACGACCCTCGCGCCTGCTTCCACCAGACGGGTGGTGATGGCGCGACCGATCCCCCGACCTCCCCCGGTCACGATGGCGACTCTGCCTGTCAGATCTGTTTTAGACATATCTCAGCTTGTTCCTCACGGAGATCTGGCTCGCTGCCATTCGGGTGGCAGGGGGCATACGAATAAGGAAGTGTATTTCGAAAACTCAATTGTAAACGCTAACTGTCATTCGTCCGGCTGTCAAGCTCGGTTAAGGTTGGCGGAGAGACGGGGGATTCGATCTCCCGGTTGGTTTCAATTAAACCGGTGTAAGGCGTCTTGCATCTCGCGGTGAGGAGGGGCAATCTTGTGCCTGCTCAGGACATGGCGCCGCCGCGAGTTCTTATCTGTCGATCATTTCTGTTCATATATGATGACTGCTCGTCTGCGCGGGGAGGGTGTGATTGGAGCCTCGGCACTTAAGCATTTTTACATTACCAGCTGAAGTTTACAGGAGGATGCTTGAAGAT
>JBEAVZ010000357.1:0-5861 GCA_041160645.1 Acidobacteriota bacterium | reverse complement strand
GCTGGGGAGGAGATAAACGGCGCAATGTTGGCGGTCGTGGTGGTCGTCCGGTCGCTCAGGATCCGGGCGGACGTCTCTTCATGGGTGGCGGTGGCGGCGCCGGGGCGCAGAACAACAACTCTGGCGGGGGCGGTGGCAACGCCGGCGGACTCATCTACCTGCTCGCCGGCTCGGTGAGCGGTGGTGGCGAGTTGCGAGCGAATGGCAATCCCGGTCAGGACACACAGCGTGAGAATCGCGATGGCGCGGGTGGCGGTGGGGCGGGGGGAACGATCGTCGTCTACACCAGCGAGGTGCGGGAGATCCGCGCAGTCGCGCGCGGCGGCAAGGGTGGAGACCAGATTGGAGCCCTCTTCCCCAATGAGGCGGAGTCGCAGGGACCGGGCGGCGGCGGCGGCGGCGGGTACATTGCATATCGTGGCATTGCGGGCGGATCGATCCTGACCGATGTTGCCGGCGGGGCGAACGGGGTGAGCCGCGCGCCCTCGATGGGCGAGTTTCCGGCCAATGGCGCCACGTTCGGCGCGGTGGGACAGGTGGTCACGAGTATCGGTTCGATTCCCTTCTGCTATACGACATCTGATCTGGTCGTCACCAAGAGCAACAATCAGGACTATATCATCCCGGGCCTTCCAACCACCTACACGATCGAGGTGAGCAATGCCGGGGCGAACGGGATCTGGGGCATCGAGGTGGTCGATCGGCTGCCGGAGGGCTTCATTGCCGAGACCAAGGCGTGGAGCTGTGTCGCGACTCCGGGTTCGGCCTGCAGTGTGGCCTCCGGAACGGGTGACCTGCTGACCAGCGTCGACCTGCTGAGTGGTGGCCGGGCGACCTTCCGGGTCACGGCGATGATGGCGGCCGGGGCGACCGGAACGGTCACCAACCAGGTCGAGGTAATTCCGCCTCCCGGGGCGACCGATCCCAATCTTGCCAACAACATCGCGCGGGATACTGACCGTTTGACACCGGTTGCCGATCTGGCGGTCAGGATGGACAGCGGGGGGCGCGAACTGGTGCCCGGGTTGGGAGTGATCTACCAGATCTCGGTGCGCAATCAGGGTCCAAGTGATGCGCGAAGCTTCGCGATCAGGGACCTGGCGCCCGCGTCGATTCTGGTCGAGAGCTTCTCCTGTGTGGCGAGCGGTCACGGCGCGTGCGGCCAGCAGGTGCGGAATGGCAATCAGCTCGAGCTGACCAATGCCAGCCTCGAAGCAGGCGCTGGCAATGAACTGACGATCAGCATCACCGGGACCATCTCGCCGGCGGCAAGCGGCCGCCTGATCAATGCGGTCGAGCTGGTCATCGGAGCGGGCGCCGGGTTCACCGATCCCGACCTCTCGAACAACCTCGCCCGAGACGATGCGCCGCTCGTGCCGCAGGCTAACCTGATCATCAGCAAGACGAACCACCTCAACTCGGTAATCGCCGGGAGCAACGTCGATTATGAGATCGAGGTGACCAACCTCGGCCCGAGCGACGCCGTCGGATTCAACATCACCGATGAGATTCCGCCAATGATGAACATGAGCAACGTCACCTGCACCTCGGTCGGTGGCGACTGCGGCTCACAGAGTGTCAATGGTCAGATGATCGAGGTTGCCGGCGCGAGCCTCCCAGCTGGAGGCGGACGCGCAATCAGGATGCGATTTGGCGGACCGATCAGCTCATCCGCCGTGGGGCGGGTCGTCAGCGTCGCCACCGTGCAGATCCCGGCGGGGGCGGATCTGGTCGATCCTGAACCGGCCTCGAATACGGCGCTCGATGATGACCCGGTAGTCGCCGAGGCCGATCTCTCGATCAGCAAAACGATCAGCAGCGGCAGCGTGACTGCCGGTGGGGCGATCACCTACCGGATCGAGGTGGCCAATGCCGGACCAAGCGCGGTGACAGGAGCGCTGGTCGAGGATCTTCCGCCAGCGGGTCTGGAAGGGCTGAGCTGGAGCTGCCAGAGTCCGAGCGGTTCGAGTTGTCAGTCGACGAGCGGCAGCGGAGCGATCCGGGCGCTGGTCGATCTGGGAGTCAATGGGCGGGCCATCTTCACCCTCACCGGGCAGGTCTCTCCGGAGACGACCGGACAGTTGACCAACCAGGCCCGCGTGACCTCGCCGAGCGGGACGACCGATCCCAACCTGACCAACAATACGGCGACGGCCCAGGCAAACGTCGGAGTGAACAGCGATCTGCAGATCAGCAAGACCGCTTCGGCCAGCAGCGTCAAGATCGGCGAATCCCTGACCTACACGCTGACCGCCCGCAACAACGGCCCCTCCATCGCCCGCGAGGTGGTCATCACCGATCTGCTGCCGGTTGGACTGGAGGTGGTCAGTTTCAGCTCAACCCGTGGAACCTGCACCAGCGCCGCCGAACGGATCGAATGCTCGGTCGGAAACCTGGGCACGGCGAGCGCGGACAACGCGGCGACGGTGACCATTGTCGTCCGCATTCCCCGCAGCTTCGCGATCGGAACGATGGTCAACACGGCGACCATCCTGTCGTCGACTCCCGATCCACAGGTGGGCAACAACAGTTCGCGGGTCAGCGTGACCGTCAATCCGGCGCCGCGACCGATCATCAGCGCAATCAATGTCAGCAACAACAACGCCTCGTCCTGTCTTGGCTCAGATAAACTATTCACGGTTAGTGTCCGTTTCCAGAACTCGGGGGATGGCGATCTGCGCGACAATCCCGGCCCGGAGCTGGTCGCTCAGTTGCCGGTCGAGCTCGCCGGCGTAGTCGGCACCTGCTCGGCCTCCACGGGCGATTGTCGGCTCGGCAGCAATCAGCTGGAATGGAATGGGCAGATTGGGCCAGGCCAGTCCCTGACGGTCTCGTATCAGGTGCGGGTCAGGAGCGGCATCAACAATGGCGCCCGTTTCTGCACCCGCTTCCGGGTCAACTTTGACGTCGATGGCGATGGGTTCAACGACAGCTCGCTGACGCGCGATGACTGCCTGGTGGCCAACTGCCGGGAGACGGCGAGCTGCACGGGCGCGGACTGTCCGGGGGTTGGTCCCGGGGTGGCCATGATCAACAGCGCCGATCCGGTCAGCAGCGGAACCCGCCCCGGCTCCATCCTCATCTTCCCCTACTTCACCTCGAGCTCGGTCGACAGCGCCCGGCAGAATACCAGAATCACGGTCACCAATGTCGATGCCGGCCGTTCCGTCTTCCTTCACCTCTTCTATGTCGATGGATTGACCGGCAGCGTCGCTGACAACTTCATCTGCCTGACCGCCAACCAGACGGCCAGCTTTCTGATGTCCGACATGGATCCAGATGTCAGTGGCTATCTGATCGCCGTAGTTGTCAACGAGAACGGCTGTCCGATCCGCATGAACTCGCTCATCGGGGAGACGGCGGTGCGGACGACGGCCGGCTTCTATGCCACGGTTCCGGCGGAAGGGGTTGCCGCCCTGGCGACGCCGAGCTGCCTCGCCACGGCCACCGAGACGACCCTCCGGCTCGATGGGCAGCAGTACAGCCTGCTCGGCAGGACACTCGCCGTCGATAGCGTCCTCAGCCCGGCCAGCGGAGACCGGACGATGATCGTCGTCAATGGCATTGGCGGCAATCTGACCGGCGCCGCTCCGCAACTTGGCAAGGTCAATGGACTGATCTTCGATGACGTCGAGCAGGCCTACAGCTTCACCTCTACCGAAGGTGTGCAGATGGCCCAGATTCTGACCTCGACCTATCCACGCTCCACGCCACGCTTCACGACGATCGTCCCGGCTGGTCGGACGGGCTGGATCAAACTCTCCTCGCAGAACACCGCGATTGCCCTCACCGGCCTGCGGATGACAAGCAACAATACTCCCGGATCCTTTGGCGATGGCATCAACCTGCATAAGCTGACACTCGGACCAACGACCCTCACCATTCCGGTGATCATGCCCAGCTGCCAGTAGTCACTGCCAGGCAGAAGAAGTGGGGAGAGGGGACCGGGGTCGCCTCTCCCCACTCAACCCATTTTCTTCCATCTTTGAATTCGCCTGATCGGCCTTGCTATTCCCTCCATCTGGTCTGTCTTGGTATGATGCCCGCGGTCAATATCAATCCCCACGGTTTCTATCAACAATAAATCCGTTGGCATAAATCCGTTGGCATAGATCCGTTGTCACTGATCCTAGTTCGAGAGGAGAATTCCGATGGTCACTTCTTTTGGAGCTTGTCGGCCAGTCCGCTCTGGTCAGGCGCTTACCCTGCTCTTCATCGCCCTCCTGATGGCCGGCTGCAGCAAGGAGCCGGAGTCGAAGACCGCTCCCGGCCCGACTCCGCCCCCAGCCCCCGTAGTCAGAGTGGTCAGCCTCGATCCGCGCTTTGACGAACTCGTCCCGCCATCGACCCAGATCGAGAAGCTCGCCGACGGGTACAAGTGGACGGAGGGACCAGTCTGGAACCGTGCCCAGGGCTATCTGCTCTTCACCAATATTCCCGGTAATGAAATCGTCAAATGGCAGGAGGGCGCGGGCGCGTCGCAGTACCTGCAGCCAAGCGGCTACAGCGGCGAGGCGGCCTTCACCGGTCGGGAACCGGGCGCGAACGGGCTGACTTATGACGCGGCGGGCCAACTGGTGATGTGCCAGCACGGCGATCGTCGGGTCGCCAGATACGACGAGGCGACGCGGAAGATAACGACCGTCGTCGATCGCTTTGAAGGAAAGCGTTTCAACAGCCCAAATGATCTGACCTACCATACGAATGGGGATCTCTACTTCACCGACCCGATCTATGGACTGCCCAAAGGGGCCGACGATCCGGCGCGTGAACTCGACTTCTGCGGAGTCTACCGCCTCGATCGAAAGAACCGGCTGACCCTCCTGACGCGCGAGATCACCCGTCCGAACGGCATCGCGCTCTCTCCGGACGAGAAGCGGCTCTACGTCGCCTCGTCCGATCCGGAGAAGGCGATCTGGATGGTCTATGACCTCGCCGCCGATGGCACGGTGTCCAACGGCCGGGTCTTCTTCGACGCGACCCCCTTCGTCAAAGAGGGGCGGAAGGGACTCCCCGATGGGTTGAAGGTCGACCGCGCCGGCAACCTCTTCGCGACCGGGCCGGGTGGCGTGCTGGTCTTCGCGCCGGACGGAACCCACCTCGGGACGATTGAGACGGGCGTTCCCACCGCCAACTGTGCGTGGGGCGAGGATGGGTCGACGCTCTTCATCACCGCCAACACGGCGCTGCTCCGCGCGCGGCTGAAGACCCGCGGATTCTGAGCCGCCCCGCCTGCTCCGCACGCCTCCTGGCTCACGGGGCGCCGTGAGCCGGAACGGCGCTCCAACGCCGCTCGAGACTGGACGGTGGAAGGGGTGGGCGGATAAAGTATGAAGTTTGTGAGACCGGGGCCCCGCGCGACCCCTTTACGGCAGCGGGACGTCAGTCCCAGAATTTGCTTATATTGCCAGTATATTTTTGATCAAGGAGAGAATGATGCAGATTGGGATGGTTGGGTTGGGCCGCATGGGCGGAAACATGGTTCGCCGGTTGATGCGCGGCGGTCACGAGTGTCTGGTCTTCGATCTCAACGCCGAGAATGTGGCGCAGATCGCCGCCGAGGGAGCGATCGCCACCGGTTCAATGGCGGAGATGGTCGAGCGATTGGCGGCCCCGCGGGCGATCTGGATCATGGTGCCAGCGGGAGAGGCCACCCAACAGACGGTTGAGACGCTGGGCGGGATGCTGTCACCGGGAGACATCATTATTGACGGCGGCAACTCCAACTTCAAGGATGACGTCCGGCGCGCTGCGATGCTCAGCGCGCGGGGAATTCACTACGTTGACGTCGGGACGAGTGGCGGCGTCTGGGGAGCCGAGCGGGGCTACTGCCTGATGATTGGTGGTGAGGAGTCGTCCTT